>CAYWBC010000025.1:0-50913 GCA_964456285.1 uncultured Bacteroidales bacterium | reverse complement strand
AGAATCATGGTGTATTTGTGGCGGCAGATTCCATTGACGAAATAAAAAAACTTTATGAGAATATCATCTCAAAAGTTGAACCACCTGTAGCTATCAATTTTGATTTCACTTCCATCAGGGATGAAAAATTGCAGAAAATATCCAACTTATCTGAATTGGAAGGAAGATCTATTCTTGCTTTCACAGGCGAGCTTATAAGATATTTTATCCGGGATAAGATAACTTTCTTAAATATAAATACGCCCTTAACACCTGATCATATTGTTTACTGCAAATCAAAATATTTGCACATGGAAACCTCAAATGATTTGAATGTCCTTTCAGAATTGATCAGCGATTTCCGCAAGCAGAACGGATACAATCCGAAGGTAATTGCTCTTGGCGACTATGGTTTACTTGCAATTGATGATAGTGAAAAAACAGCCAATACAGTGTTCGAAGTTTTTTACGACATGATGAAGATCAGTCGGCTTTCCGAATTTTATGGTGGTCCCAAATTTTTGACTCAAAAGCAGATAGAATTTATTGATAACTGGGAAGTTGAGAATTACCGCAGGCAGGTAGCAGCAAAGGAGAAATCAGCAAAATCAGACCAATCTTAATATTTGGAGGTCGGAGGGACTTGAGTTCAGATGAAATCAATTTCTATTGGTCAATAAATTTCTGAAGATCAGTAAGAGTAATTTTTCCCTCATATATGGCTTTTCCGATGATTGCACCGGGTACTTTCATCTCATCCAGGGTATATAGCTCATCCATTTGTATGATTCCTCCACTGGCAATTAAGCCTATATCCGGAAACTTTTGCATTAATTCCTTGTACAATTCCATTGAGGTTCCTTCCAGCATACCGTCTTTGCTTATGTCGGTACAAAGAACATGCTTCACTCCACTTTCCAGGTATTCTTCCAGAAATTCAAAAAGATCTATATCTGTAGTCTCCAGCCAACCGGCAACAGCAATTTTTTTATCATTTACATCTGCTCCAAGAATGAGCTTATATGGTCCATATTTTTCCAGCCAGGTATAGAAAAGTGTTTTATCCTTTACAGCTATACTGCCTATAGTAGCCAATTCTGCTCCGCTTTTGAATACTATATCAATGTCTTCTTCCGACTTAATACCGCCCCCAAAATCAATTATTAGATCGGTTTTGGATGCTATCTTTTCGAGAACCTTCCAATTCACAACATGCTTTTCTTTTGCACCATCCAGATCGACAAGATGCAGACGTTGGAGACCATGATCCTGAAAAGCCTTAGCTACCTCAAGTGGATTCTCATTGTAAATTATTTTCTTATCGTAGTCTCCTTTTGATAATCGAACACATTTTCCATCGATCAAATCAATAGCCGGAATAATTGTTAGCATTTCTCTATGAAGTTTTTTAGAATTTGTGCACCAACAGGACCGCTCTTCTCAGGATGAAACTGGGTAGCATAAAAATTATCTTTGTGCATAGCAGCGCTAAATGGAAGAATGTAATCTGTTGTGGCAATAGTATCATCTCCCAGGCTTGCATAATAGCTGTGTACAAAGTAAACATATTGATTTTCAATGCTATCATCAAATAAGACTGATTTCACATTTGTAATATTATTCCAACCCATGTGAGGTACCTTGGCAATGTTCTCCTGTCTCAGGGGAGGTTGAAACAGTACAATTTCTTCATCAAAAATACCTATGCAATCTGCATTTCCTTCAGTGCTGTGTTTGCACATGAGCTGCATGCCCAGGCAAATTCCCAGAACAGGTTGTTTCAATGATTTTATAAGCATATCCAAACCATGCTCCTTCAAATATGCCATGGTTGTACTCGCCTCACCTACTCCTGGAAAAATGACTTTATCAGCTGCAAGTATCTTCTCTTTATCGTTGGTCACTTCCGCTTCAATGCCCAGTCGTTGTAAAGCATAGTCTACCGACATAATATTTCCTGCGTTGTATTTTATTATTGCAATTTTCATGAAAAAAGTTTCTAGTTTCTGGTTGCTGGTTGCTGGTTAGTTGTTCTAATCTTAATTAATGTTCTTCTTATCACTTATCACCTAAACCTTATGCCTTATGACTTATGCCTTATGACTTTTCCTACATTCTTAATTATTCATTCCTAATTATACATTGTCTATAAGACTCCTTTCGTTGAAGGCAGCTCATAATTAAAGACATCCCTTCTGATAGCCATCTTAATTGCTCTTGCAAGTGCTTTAAAAATAGCTTCTATCTTGTGGTGCTCATTGTCTCCCTCTGCTTTAATATTGAGGTTGCACTTTGCCGCATCACTAAATGATTTAAAAAAGTGAAAAAACAATTCAGTAGGCATATCCCCTACCATTTCTCGTTTGAATTCTGCTTCCCATACCAACCATGGACGACCTCCAAAATCGAGCGTTACCTGAGCAAGACTGTCATCCATCGGCAGTGCATATCCATATCGTTCAATGCCTCTCTTGCTGCCCAATGCCTGGTAAAAAGCCTCACCAAGGGCCAGGGCGGTATCTTCAATGGTATGGTGCTCATCCACATGCAAATCTCCCTTTACTTCTATATTCAATCCAATACCTGCATGTTTTGCAATCTGATCAAGCATGTGATCGAAAAATCCCAGTCCTGTCGAAATGGAGCTTTTTACTCCGCTATCGAGATTCAATTCAACGCTTATTTGAGTTTCACTGGTGTTTCGTTCTACGCTGCCTTTTCTGCCACCCGCTATCAGATACTCATAAATTTTCATCCAATCGCCCGTAAGCATAACACAATATTCATCCAGTTTAGAATCTTCAATTTCACCCTCGGTAATTTTATCAGAAAGTAAAATGCCTTTTGCATTCAGATTTTTTGCCATTTCTACATCTGTAAGCCGATCACCAATAACAAAAGAATTTTCCAAATCATAATCGCCATTTGTAAAATCCTTAAGCATACCAATATTTGGCTTTCGTGTCTCTGAATTGTCAACAGGGAATGTTCGATCTATGAATACATCTGTAAACAGAATTCCCTCGTTCTTAAAAGCCTTCATCATTTTGTTGTGTGCTGGCCAGAAAGTATCTTCAGGGAAAGACTCAGTTCCAAGTCCATCCTGATTGGTTACAATCACCAATTCAAAATCAAGATTTTGAACAATAAGACCTAATGCTTTGAATACCTTAGGGACAAACTCCAGTTTCTCCAGTGAGTCCACCTGTTCATCCACAATAGGCTCACGAATGAGAGTGCCGTCACGATCTATGAACAATACTTTTTTCATTCCTTTCGGATTTTAGGTTCATTTAGGATTCATATTCAAGCAATGCCTCCAAAAGGCTCTTGTTTTCTGCTTCGGTACCTACCGTTACCCTAAGGCATCCTTCACAAAGAGCTACTTTGGAACGATCGCGAACAATGATTTTCTTTCCAGTAAGAAAATTGTGAACATCCTTGGCTTTTTCAAATCTTACCATCAGAAAATTTGCATCGCTTGGTAAAATTTCTTTCACAGACTTAAGCTTCATAAGTTCCAAATTGAGGAATTTCCTTTGTTCAAGAATCAATTTCACCCAGTTTTCTTTTTCATCCGCTTTACTAAGTCTCTCAAGAGCAAAGTTTATACTTAGCATATTGATATTGTATGGATATTTGATTTTGCTTAAAACCCCAATAATCTCCCTTGAAGCAAATGCCATTCCCAAACGAATTCCTGCCATGCCCCAGGCTTTACTAAAAGTCTGTAATATCACAAGGTTTGGATAACTGTCCAGTGAATCCATGAATGAACGCTCCTGTGAAAAATCAACATATGCTTCATCCAAAACAACAATGCCTTCAAAATTTTCAAGTATGTATACTATATCTTCATGGTAAAAACTATTGGAAGTAGGATTGTTTGGAGAACCAATAAACAACAAAGTGCTGTTCAGGTCAGATAGTTTAAGCAGTGTTTCTTTGTCTATCTGGAAATCCTCTTTCAACAGAGCTTCGCGATACTCAACATGGTTGATATCTGCCAAAACTTTATACATACCATAAGTTGGTTTCACAGAAATGATATTGTCAATGCCCGGCTCACAAAAGGCTCTGATTAATAAATCAATAGCTTCGTCACTGCCATTTCCAAGAAAGATCCTTTCATAGCTTATATTCTTGAGCTGTGAAATTTTCACTTTCAGTTTAGACTGATTGGGATCTGGATAGCGATTTACACCCAAACAAAAGGGATTTTCATTTGCATCAAGAAATACAGCATCATCACCAGAATATTCATCGCGGGCAGATGAATATCGGGTAAGATCTTTGATATTGATTCTCAATAATTTATCAACTATAGACATATTATTAATAGTTTTATTTAAGATTTATCCTGCAAACGTATTGCTACTGCCCGCTGATGAGCAGTAAGATCTTCGGCAAGGGCCATTTTTTCAATGGTCGGACCAAGTTTTTCAAGTCCTTCTCGAGTTATACTCTGGAAGGTAATCTTTTTATAATATGCATCAAGATTCACTCCACTGAATGCTACAGCATACCCATTTGTAGGCAGTGTATGATTGGTTCCGGAGGCATAATCACCTGCACTTTCAGGAGTATATTCTCCAACAAATACAGAACCAGCGTTAATTACTTTTTCTGCAAGCTCATTGGCATTGCCAGTAGAAATAATAAGGTGTTCCGGAGCATATGCATTGACAAGTTCCATCATCTCATCATAATCCTTCACAAGTATTGCTTTACTATATTCGAGTGATTTCTCTGCCAAAAATTTACGAGGCAATTTGCTCAATTGCTGATCAAGTTCTTTAATTGTGCTTTCAATAATTACCTGATTAGTAGAAATCAATAACACCTGACTGTCTGCTCCATGCTCAGCCTGTGCCAAGAGATCGGAAGCAACAAAGCTCGGATTTGAAGTTTCGTCAGTAAGAACAGCAACTTCTGAAGGACCAGCAGGCATATCAATTGCAATGCCTTCTCGAGCAACCATTTGTTTTGCAGCTGTTACAAACTGATTTCCCGGACCAAATATTTTATACACCGAAGGAACGGTTTCAGTTCCATAAGCAAGAGCTCCTATTGCCTGTATGCCGCCAATTTTAAATATCTTCTCAATGCCAACAACCTGAGATGCATAAACAATTGCCGGATTTAAAAATCCATCCTTGTCAGGAGGTGAACAAAGAACCATTTCTTTACATCCTGCAATTTTAGCCGGTATGCCCAACATTAGCACTGTGCTAAACAAAGGGGCAGTTCCGCCCGGAATATACAATCCAATTTTTTCAATCGGTACTGCTTTCTGCCAGCATGTTACTCCAGGATAAGTTTCAAGGTTTACAATTGAAGATTTTTGGGCTTCATGAAATTTAGAAATGTTTTCAGAAGCCAGCTTAATGGCATCTTTTAGTTCCGTATCAACCAACTTAATTGCAGCTGCTTTCTCCTCTTTTGAAACAATATTGCTTTCAAGCCTGACATGATCAAACCTTTCAGTATATTTTAGAACGGCTTCATCGCCATTCGTTTTGATCATTCCAAGAACTTTCTTTACTGTATCGTCGAGCGAAGCAGTATCCATTAGAGGTCTTGCCATCAATTTCTTCCAGTCTTTCCTATCGGGATTATTTATTATTCTCATGATGCTGCATATTCCTTTGTTAATTTACAAATATTATTTCCATTTAAAATATCATTTTTTCAATAGGTATTACCAGTATACCTTCAGCGCCAAACTTTTTCAATTGACCAACAATTTTCCAAAAATCCTTTTCATTTACAACTGAATGCATTGAACTCCAACCCTCTTGATGCAATGGCATAACAGTGGGACTTTTCATGCCCGGGAGAATGTTGGTAATCTCTTCGATTTTATCATTAGGAGCATTCAACAAAATATATTTGTTTCCTATTGATCGAAGAACCGTATCAATACGAAACAAAAGATCGTCAAGAATTTTTGCCTTTTCATCAGACAATGACTTAGAAGAAATTACAAGAGCTTCCGAGTTACAAACCACCTCAACTTCCTTGAGCCTGTTGCTAACAAGTGTGCTTCCACTACTTACAATATCAAAAATTGAATCTGCAAGACCTACACTAGGTGCTATTTCAACAGAACCGCTGATTTCCTCGATCATAGCACTTAGTTTATGCTCCTTCAAATAGTTCTTTAAGATATTAGGGTATGAACTGGCAATTCGTTTGCCATTAAACCATTGCTTGCCTTTATATTCTTCATCTTGTGGAATGGCAAGTGACATTCTACACTTTGCAAATCCTAATCTTTTGGCAATGACTACATCCCTGGATTTTTCCATCACTTCATTTTCGCCAACAATACCAATATCAGCAACACCATCTGCAACATATTGTGGTATATCATCATCACGAAGAAACAAGATCTGAATTGGGAAATTATTTGATACAGAAATTAGTTTTCCTTTACCCTGTGTCAGACTGATATCACATTCATTAATCAATCCCAATGACTTCTCACTTAGTCTTCCTGACTTTTGAATTGCAATTTTTAAAGTTTCCATAATTTTTCACAAAAAAAAGGTTTGCAGCTATTGCAAACCTTTATATTAAAATACTTTGGTCTTTACACATACTGCATCCGTTATCGCTTAGCGAATTGATGATGATGCAAATGTGTAATGTATAAATTCATTGTTTTTTTCATTTGATGAGGCAAAAATAGAAAATATTTTAATTATGTCAATTCTTTTTCCATAAAACATACTTTGAAGGGCAATTGATCAAATTCTTTTATCTCCGATTGTATAAATCCTTGCGATTTATACCATGCTTTTAATTTCACATGATGATCAATCAAAGCAACTGAAACTTTTTCACCACCCTCATTCAGAATTTTAAGTATGGCAAAATCCATAAGCTGTCTTCCAAATCCATTGTGCCTGAATTCCGGAATTACTGCAAGTTTTTCAATATAGAATATTGTATTATCTTCTTTTGATTGCTCAATCGTAATGAAGCCTACAGGTTCTTCATTGTACATGAGTTTGTAAAACCAAACCCGCAGATTTTTTAATTTGATTAGTCTCTCTTTACTAAGAAATGCTGGATTAGAAGGATTGTTTTCTCTTGTCAATCCAAATTCAGATGCCACTGTTTGAAACGACTCTTTAATAATTTCTACATAAGGCAGAAGATCCTCATCAAGTATGATTTCAATAGTTGTTTTCATCAATCTATGATAAAGCTAATTTTGCGTTTAGCCCAACTCATGCACTAGTTTGTTGTTTTTTGAGGCTTTTATCTCTGCTGCAAAACCATCAATAACTTTCATCATCTTCTCAAATTCCTTAGTATCTTCCATATTAAGGTCATCATTGCCACGCTTATCAAGTACTTCCAGAACATAACCAATAGAAAGGTTTTCAATGTCCTGCGCAGGTTGATAAGCACTTTGTTTCACACTTTTTGTGACAGTTTCAGAAATAATTCCCGTCTCCTGTAACTCATAAATAATATCACGAATAAGTCTTACTGGAAAATCCATTTTTTTAGCCAATTGTTCTGAAGTCAGAGGAAGCTCCCCATTTTTAAAGGTCATAATGATCTCCTTAAGCAATAACATCGTGACAGTTCGTTTTAAATGAATACTGATATTGATAGATTCTGATTCTATCTCATAGTGCTCAACATTCTGATTGGCAAAGGCAACCTCAGCACCAAACAAGACAATTAACCAGCTAAACTGCATCCAGATCAGAAATAGAGGCAAGGCAGCAAAGCTCCCATAAATTGCTCCATAACTTGTTATTGAACTCTGAAAAAATATGTATCCCCACTGAAGGAATTGAAACATGGTACCAGCAATTACTCCTCCTATAAATGCAGACTTAAAATTCACTTTGGTATTTGGCATAATGATATACAACAATGTAAATATTAACCAGATGAGTACATATGGTATAAGACTTACAAAAAAGCTTAAAATAGGTCCAATGTAACTTAGAAGTGGAAACATTCCAGAACTACTCTGAATCTGGTTTGAAAGAAACAAAGTAACACTACTGGACACAAACAGCATAACAGGAGTAATTACAACAAGAGATATATAATCACTCATTTTTCTGGAAATAACCCGTGACTTTTTAATCTGCCAGATATCATTAAATGAACTTTCAATATTGCCAAGCAATTTCATAACAGACCATAGCAGCACAACAATACCAATTCCAGCAATCAATCCTCCTTTGATATTCAAAAGGTATTTCTCAACAAAATTCAATATATATTCCATTACTTCTTTCTGCCCTGAAAAGTTTTCCAATATTTGTTCTTCCAAAAACGTTCCAAATCCAAATCCATTTGCTATTCCAAAAGTCATCGCAATGATAGGAACAATAGATAACATGGAATAATAAGTTAAAGCAGAAGCCCTGAGTTGCACTTTGTCTTCAGTAAAACCTTTAAAAGCCAGGGTGAAAATTCTGAGTTGTCTTACCAGGAACATTTTACGAGGAGAGAAAGATTTAAGAGGAGCATGCAGAACGTCCCTCGGAATTAATTTCCTAAGTATTGATTTCATATCAATTTCCAGTTAGAATTGTTTATAAATATATCATTTTACTCTAAATACTTGTATGTGTTTCCTCTAATTTTGTTTTAGAACAAACAAAACTAGGGCTAAAAAATGGCTGATTTTGTGGATTTGACGGACAAAAAATTACTTGTTGTTGAAGATGATGATATGAATTATATCTATTTGTCGCAAATATTCAAGCTAACAAAGGGTGAGATTTTCAGGGCAAAAACAGGATATGAAGCATTGGAAATGGCAAAAACTGAACAATACGATGTCATTTTAATGGATATCCAGCTGCCTGATATAAGTGGAAATGAAGTAACAAAGCAAATCAGGGAATTTGATACAAAAACGCCCATTATTGCTCAAACAGCTTCGCGTACTCCTGATGAAACAGATGAAGCATTGATTGCAGGATGTTCTGAAGTATTGGTTAAACCCTATACAATCGATGATTTTTCAAAAATAATAGTGAAATATATACATTAATTATTCGCCCGAAATGAATTTTAAAGTGCATATTACAGCTTAAACATTTCCTGAACACTTTCTTTATCCTTGTCTGAAACAACCTGCTTTTTAATAAGCTGATCTGCCTTTATACCTTTCTTATTCATATTGATTATTTCTTTCACACGATCAACCGGAACAGGCATTAAATGCTCAGGAGAATCCTTATCAAAAGAATAATACATCACCCTTTTTAATATATCTGTCTTATGATGATAGGCTATTCCTTCTTTGGTCTCAAGTTCAAGCAATACTTTAGGTACTTCTTCTCTTGCTTCCATGTATGTATCCAATTCATACATCAGACAACATTTTAGCTTACCGCATTGTCCGGCAAGTTTTTGAACAGTTGATGGCAATTCCTGAACCTTGGCCGAATTCAGAACTACTGAATTAAATTCTGTTTTCCAGCTTGAGCAGCACAATTCACGTCCGCATGATCCAATGCCACCTATTCGTCCAGCTTCCTGCCGTGCACCAATTTGTTTCATTTCAATTCTGATTTCAAACTCTTTTGCCAGAATTTTAATCAATTCTCTGAAATCTACCCTGTCTTCTGCGATATAATAAAAAATTGCCTTCGATTTATCGCCCTGGTACTCAACATCACCAACCTTCATATCAAGATTCATCCCCTTCACAATCTGCCGTGCACGAATCATAGTCTGATCTTCCAAAGCAAGGGCCTCTTTCCATTTTTCAATATCTGAAGATTTTGCAAGCCTGTAGATTTCTCTTAATTCATACCGTTCAAGATCAACGCGCTTACTTTTTAACTGCTCCCAGACTAAATTACCACTTAGAGATACGGTTCCTATATCGTGTCCGTATTTTGCTTCAACAGCTAAGATATCGCCTTTCTTTAAGCGCAAATTGTTGCTATTTTTATAGTATTCCTTTCGCGTATTTTTAAAACGAACCTCTACAATATCTTCCTTCCCCTCTATTCTTTTATATCCATTCAACCAATCAGTTACAGGCAATTTGTTATATCCCTCAATTACATTTGGGCTTGTTTTTTCTAAACCCGAATCAATCACTCCTCTTGATAAACATCCACTACATCCAGGCATATTATTATTTTTATTTGATCTTAATTAACTTTACAACAAATATATTCTTTTAAAAATCATTTTTGTACTATTGATAAGCTTTTAACAAAAACTATAGAAGAGACTATCTTTGATAAAACAAATTAATTATTGATTATGACTTCAGCATATACACCAGAAAAGAAAAGATACGACAAAATGCTATACCGGCGAAGCGGAAATAGTGGAATTAAATTGCCCGCAATATCATTGGGTTTATGGCATAACTTTGGATTTGTTGATGATTTTGAAAATTCCAGAACAATCCTCCAGAAAGCATTTGATCTGGGCATAACTCATTTTGATCTTGCAAACAATTATGGCCCTCCTCCTGGTTCAGCTGAAGAAAATTTTGGAAAAATTCTCAATCTGGATTTTAAATCTCACCGTGATGAATTAATTATTTCAACAAAAGCTGGATATTACATGTGGGAAGGCCCTTATGGTGAATGGGGATCAAGAAAATATTTAATTTCCAGTTGCGATCAGAGTCTCAAACGAATGGGAATTGATTATGTTGATGTTTTCTATTCGCATCGACCTGATCCATATACTCCTATTGAAGAAACTATGGGAGCTCTTGATCAGATAGTAAGGCAAGGCAAAGCCATATATGCCGGAATATCAAATTATAGTCCTGAAGAAACTCAGAAGGCTGTTAAAATTCTTGCTGATTTAGGCACTCCTTGTTTAATTCATCAGCCAAAGTATTCAATGTTTGAAAGAACCCCGGAAAAAGGATTGTTAGACATTCTCAGGTTTGAAAAAATAGGTTGTATAGTATTTTCGCCACTTGCCCAGGGACTTCTGACAAATCGTTATTTAAAAGGTATCCCAAAAGATTCTCGTGCGGCCAAATCAACTACCCCTTTTCTCAAGGAGGATCATATTACTCCGGAAATCCTGGCTAAGGTTACTCAGCTAAATGAGATTGCAGGAAAACGGAAACAGAGTCTGGCCCAAATGGCAATTTCCTGGCTTTTAAAAGATGAAGTTATTACATCTGTTCTAGTTGGTGCCAGTAGTTATGAGCAGCTGACTGATAATGTTGGTGCCATCAACAACATTGACTTTAGCGAAGACGAATTAAATGAAATAGAAAAAATACTGAACTAATTTAAGCATTAATGAAAAAAGTCTACAATTGGGCCATTTTAGGAGCCGGAAGAATAGCAGAAAAATTTGCAAGCGATCTGAAACTTCTTCCTAATGCAAAACTCTATGCCGTTGGATCGCGGAGTCAGGAAAGAGCTGAAAAGTTTGCATTACACCACCATGTGCAGAAAGCATATGACACTTATGAAGAAATGGTTAAAGATCCTCTGATTGATATAGTGTATATTGCTACACGACACGTATCGCACTACTCCAATACAATTTTATGTTTAACTCATGGGAAAGCCGTACTATGCGAGAAACCAATTGCCATGAATAAGAATCAATTTTCAGTAATGGTGGATACAGCGAGTAAGAACAAACAGTTTTTCATGGAAGCTCTCTGGACTAAATTCATTCCATCTTTCAAAAAGTGCAAGGAATTGGTGGAAAATGGAACAATTGGTGACATTAGGCTGATTGAATCTGATTTTTGCTTTAAAGCCTATTTCGATAAAGAGGGACGTCTTTTTAACCCATTACTCGGAGGAGGAGCCTTGTTGGATATTGGAATATATCCTGTTTTCTTTGCCCTGGAAATGGCAGGTAAACCATTAGAAGTTGAAGCGTTTGCAAGTATTGGTGAGACAAAAGTCGATGAAAATTGTACAATATTAATCAAACATGAAAATGATATCCTATCCTCTCTTTTTTGTTCCATAACCACCAATGGACGCACAGAAGCAATCGTGCATGGAACAAAAGGCATGATCAGAATAAATAGGGAGTGGCATATCCCAACCACTGTTGATTTACTTTTAGATGATGAGAAACCGGTTCATTATAATTTTGAAGAGCCTGGATTTGGATACCAGTATGAAGCAGAAGAGGTAATGAATTGCCTTGATAATGGATTAACCCAATCTTCTGTATTTGGCTGGCAGAAGTCCTTAGATTTGATTTCCACGCTTGATATTATACGTGAGAAAGCCGGGATTACTTACCCCTCAGAATTGGAAAGTATTTAAAAAAGGTACGGTTTTGGCTCTGTGAAGCCATAAAATCAAGAATTTTAAAGATTAGGGTATTGTTGGATTCAATTAAGTCTTTCCTACTCATTATTTGTTCTGCAGTTTGTATGTTTACTTCAGCTTCTGTCAATTCATTCTTCAAAGCTCTTGTAATCTTTCGTAAACTATCAAAATCAAGTTCCAGGTGAAACTGCAAGGCAAGAATGTTATTCTTATAAATGAATCCCTGATTTGGAGTAATCTCAGATGATGCAATTCGTTTTGCTCCCTTGGGTATGTCAAATGTATCACCGTGCCAATGGAGAGCTTCTATTCTTTTTGGGAGAAATGGCATCGCTGAAATTCCATCATCACTAAAATGGGTATCGAACCATCCTATTTCTTTTTTTTCATTCTTATAAACCTCAGCACCTAAAACCCGGGCCAGTATCTGCGCCCCTAAACAAATACCAAGAATCTTTTTATTGGCAATCACAGCTCGATTCACAAATTTGCTTTCCGTTTTCAGCCAGTCCTTGTTTTTTTTATCATATAAGCTTGCTGTTCCTCCCATAATAATCAACAAATCGAAATCTACTTCAGAAGGATAACTCTGACCAAGATGGGTATGAGTAAAAGTCAGCTTATGCTTATTAGATTTAATCCAGTCCTGAATGCATGCCAAACCCTCAAAAGGTTCATGACGAATACAATGAATCTTCATCTTTCCACGAAATTTCAAAAAAAAAGCAGGATTTACTCCTGCTAAAAATTTAATAATTTTTGGTTTTTGTTGCGATTATTCTGCAACTTCTTCAACCACGTCTTCATCTACAGCTACGACAGAGTCAGGAACTTCTTCAACCATTTCTACTTCTTCGACTACTTCTTCTGCAGGTTCTTCAGCGGGTGGAGTTGTACTTTTACAAGCATTTAATGATATAAAACCAACTAATGCAAAGGCAACAAAAAGAAAGCTAAGTTTTTTCATATTCTAAATTTTTTGAAGTTTGATAATAATACAGGTTTAAGACAAAAATAATAATTATTTGTTTATATCAAAGCCTAAACTGCTTAAAACACTGATATTTTCAATACATTCCTCTGAACTTTGTTACAATAGCAAAATAAAATGATTTTTTCAATTGTGAATCACTGTATGCCTGTATGCCTTACTGTATATGTATATCAGCAAATTCGAGAATACAATTGGCACTGCAAAGCAATAAAGAATGATAGCTATTTAAAATAAATAAAAAAGTATTTTTTTTTCCATCTGGTAGTAGAATTAATTGTTTTTTCAATTTATTAAGTTAAAATTTGGAATGAAACTTTTATGATATGTAACATTTCACCAATATTGCAATATGAATAGTATAAACAAATCTAAGGTTTCAGATAAATCGCAGCTTAATTTCAAAAATTTCAGCAGAAAAAATTATGCTGTTTTCTATTCAATGCATAAGATCATCCGCATTAGTACTCTTATTTACGCTTGTTGCATTATAACAAACACTTCTATAATTAGTGCGCAATCAGACACTAATTATTTATTAAAAATTATTGATCTAGAGGAAGTTGAAATTGTTGGACAAAAAAGTCCTGCTCTGATACAGGAGCTACCCCGCCTTGTTACTGTTCTCTCGATAAATGAATCTGAGCCTGCTGCCTCCCATAGTATACATGACCTGCTTCAATACTCTTCTACCATTGATACGCGCCAACGAGGGAAAGGAGGTATTCAGACTGATTTAAGTATTAGAGGTGGTTCTTTTGATCACACACTGGTATTATTTAATGGCATAAAAATTTCTGATCCTCAAACAGGGCATTTGAGTTTATTTCTTCCAGTTGAAACTGAAGCAATACAACGAATTGAAATACTTAATGGCCCTGCTGCCCGTGTTCACGGTACAAATGCATTTTCAGGTGTAATAAATTTTGTCACCCGTCCTTCAGGTAACAATTCAATTGATATAGTCGCATCTGGAGGTAGTTTTGGCTTTTTTAATACTTCCTTAACAGCAAATCTTGGTCGTAAAAAATTCAAACATTTGTTCCATTACAACTACAGCCGCTCAGACGGATATACTTACAATACCGACTATTCTAAATACAGTATTTTTTACCAGGGCCAGTTTCAAAATCAGGGAAGCATTCTGGATTTGCAATTTGGGTATGCCAACCGTGCTTTCGGAGCCAATGGATTTTACTCCTCTGCTTTGCCTGAGCAGTATGAACAAAATCAAATGAGCTTTGCATCTATCTCATATAAAACTGGAAGTTTCATAAAAGTTAATCCTAAAGTATATTGGAGAAGGCTCCGCGATCGATTTGAATATTTCAGAGAGGGCAATGAGTGGTACAGGTTTGAAAATGGAATTTGCATAAGCAATGATACTGCAAAAACTTCCCGTGATACAGTTGAATGGTATTCAGAACACAATCATCATATAAATGATGTATTTGGAGCCCAGCTTACCATGAGTATGACTTCTAAAATAGGAGTTACTACCCTCGACTGGCATTTAAGTAGCGAAAGCATTATTAGCAATAATATCGGGTACGATAAAGGCACACAAATTCCTGTAAGAAATTACCCGGGCTCTTTCTATACAAAATCAGACAGCAGACAGAATTTTGATATACATTTGGAACAAACTATAACTTATAGAAAATTATTCATTGCAGGAGGTGTATTAGTAAATTGGAATTCTTATCTGCCTGATGAAATAAATTTTTTTCCTGGTATTGATATGAGGTTTTCCATCTTTAAGGGAATGTCTCTAATTGCAAGTTACAATTACTCTCTGGGCTTGCCTACATTCACTGATCTCACTTATAAAGACCCTGATAATGAAGGGAATAGCGATCTCATGCCCTATTCAAAAAGTTCGATTGAAGGCGGCATTCGATTCGCACACAGGAAAAATATCAGCACATTAAACCTGTTTTATGAGAAGGGTGAGAATGTTATTGACTGGGTATGGTTTGAAGATATTTCAAAATACCGACCAGTTAATGTTAGCAATTATATTAGTCGTGGTTTCGAAATATCAAGTTCTCATGATTTTTCCGGCTCAAAGAATAGATACTTCCCGATTCAAACACTTTCCCTTAATTATACTTTTATTGACATGAATAAAGAGATTCCGGGAGAGGTAACCAAATATTTTAATGTTCGCCATAAGTTTTCAGCCATGATACAACACAGAATTATAAATAACCTTATTGTGGCCTGGAATTTATCATACATTGATAGAATGGGGAGTTATTTGGTATATAATTTTGAAGATTCCGTTTATGAACCAGTTGATTTCGATGCATACTGGTTGTTTGATTTGCGTATTTCATACTACTGGAAAGAAATAACATTCTATACTGAGACTACTAACCTTTTTGACAATAACTATATTGATATTGGAAGCATAAATCAACCCGGACGATGGTTATCCTTTGGAATAAAGTATAAATTTACACGTTTCTAAATCTCAAACACTTCTAAAATAACAATATAAAAAGATATCACTTCTTGCCGGCAATTTTCCTCACCCTGCTAATATTTAGTGGATGCACTCAGGTAAAAATTATAGCAGATTATGATAAAAATTCAGAGTTTCCAGATCATAAGACATTTATGTTTCTACCCTGGCGTGCTATAAATTCTGAGATAATTGATGATTTCGGTAAAGAGCGGTTTTACAAAGCCATAGAAAACGAAATGAAAGCAAGAGGCTATGAAAAAGTTACTTCCAATGCAGATATAGCCGTAAACATACTTGTAATAGTTGAAAAAGGAACATCCTATTCCGCATACAGAGGCTATTATAATTATGGAGGTTATGGTTATTCTTATCCTTTCGGTATGGGATACTCGACAGTGCGCTATCAATCGTATGAAAATTTGACCGGAACTCTTGTCATTGATGTCTTTGATCACAAATAAAAGAAGCTTCTCTGGCAGGGAGTAGCTATTGGTGAAGTAAAGGAACAATCAAACAACAGGGAGAAGAATATAAATAAAGGGGTTTCTCGAATATTTTGGAAATACCCTGTTCAAAAGAAGAAATAATCCTTGGTTTTTCTAGGAAGTTATTCTGATAAAATTATTGATCTTCACATTCATTAAGATAAATATCCAGCAGATCGTATCCATATTGCTCAAGATAACCCAATTGCATGGCCCGAAATAAATTATTGCATCCTAATTCGTGGTTTTGCTGCTTAATGTATACAAGACCTTTGAGTTTAAATATCATTGGATCAACAGGTGAGAGAGACTGGGATTTATTTAATGAAGACATTGCATTTTCATATTCGCCATTTAACAAATACGCTTCTCCAAGTTTATTATAAGCGGAGGCAGTTTCTTGTTGCAGGTTGCAATATTTACGATATGCTAAAATGGCTTCCGGGTAATCCTGATCAACGATTGCAATACGCCCTAGTAATTCATACGCAGGAGAATAAGAAGAATCAATCTCAATAGCTGCTTTCAAGTTTGACAAGGCATTACTTTTATCATTAATCTTTAAATAATTCTCTGACATAGAAACTAATAAATCTATCGACTCTGGATCAATATCGTAAGCTGATGCATAATCATTTTTTGCATCTAAATACTTTCTCAATTCATAATAGGCTTTCCCTCTATTTAAGAAAGCCTCGAAGAGAATATCATTTTCTGAAGAATATTTGATTGCTTTTCCAAAAAATAAAATCGCACCACCATAACTTTGCGTTATTTGACATACTTTCCCTCTAAGTATATATATATCAGGATTATCATTTTTCAATTTTAAAGCTTTATAACAATCCTTAATTGTTTGGTCATAAAGTTCCATCTGAAAATGAATATTTGCTCGCTGTAAATAGTAGTCTGCAATAGAAGAATCAATTGATAGTGCACGATCAATTGACCTTAAGGCCAGTTTAAGTTCCCCTTTTTCCACAAAGTCCTGACTTGAAATGTAAAATTCATCAGCATTTTGAGAGAAAGCACAACGAGACAAACTAAATAATATAAATACAGGCACCCAATATGCCTTTCCAAATCTAAATATCATTCTGAGATTTTTATTTAACTGCCAATGGGTATTGGTAAATTATGCCTCCTGAATAGAGCTTAACTACATAGTCGCCAGGAGGCAACTTCTCCAGAGAATATTTTTTACTAACTGGCATTCCTTGAATATTCCTTTCTTCAAACACAACATCTTCATTCAGTTCAAAGAATATATTAATATTATTATTCTTTGCATTTAAATAGGATACCAGGAGAATTTCTTCATCAAGAAGCTTAAAGACAGGCTTAACATCTTCTTTCTTCTTTATAATTGAAGCAGTTTTATCATTCACAGAGAATTTTTTTTCATACAATTTCTCGCCTCCTATCAATTTTACCTTATAATCACCTTCTGGCATGTCTGTGAGATCAACCAACTTGAAATAATCATCAAAACCAGATACTTTTTTTGAAAACAATACTGCTCCATTTTCATCACTGATAACCAATTCAAGATTACTTTTTTCTCTATTAATAATACCAATGCGTGCAACATTTTGTGAAGTAATTGAAAATAACAGGCAACTTTCAGGTTTGTTTGAATAGGATGATTGAAAATATGAAAAGGACAGCACACAGGTAAGAATCAGTACTTGAAATTTTGATATCATGGGTTAATATTTTTACGTTTAGGGCAGAACAAAAGTAATAAACATGTTATTATAAGTCAACAAATTGCTTAAAAATTGTTATTTGTTTTTTATAGTTCTTTTAATACTCTGTCAATGGTACTCCATAATCGCTCAGACGATCTATCCCAACTATATTTTAAATGTTGATTTTCACCTCTTTCAATCAAATCCTGACAATAGTTTTTATCACTGACAATTTTATGCATTCCTTTCGCAATGGAATCCGGTTGGTAAGGATCAACATAGCAAACGGCATCCCCTCCTATCTCAGGCATTGCTGTTGTATTTGATGTAATAACCGGTACCTTACAACGCATAGCTTCAAGAAGAGGTATTCCAAAGCCTTCAAAAAGTGAAGCATGCACCAAGGCCCTACTGGAAGCGATAACATCATTCAACTGCCTCTCAGGTATTCTGCCAGCAAAAATAATGTCATTTTTGTATTGAGTATTTTTATAAACCTTAGCTGTAGTCTTATCCATATACTTCATAGAACCTGCTATCAGAAGTTTTACATTTATTACGGATGATTTTCTAAACTGATCATAGGCCAAAATGATATTGTTAAGATTTTTTCGCGGATGTACAATGCCTAAAGAAAGAAAATAAGAAATTCCACCTGTGAACTCTTTCTTTGTTTTTTCTTTTCTTGCATCATCTATGGGATGAAATGATTCATCAACACCATTGTAAACAACATCAATTTTAGATTCCGGTATATCAAACATTGATGAAATGTCCTTTTTAGAAAACTCAGAAACAGTTGCAATACGATTGGCCTTTAATAGATATTTTGGAAAAAAATAATTGTAATACATTCTGGGAAGTGCGGTTACCCAATCTGGATTGTGAAAAAAGTTAAGGTCGTGTATCACGGCAACAGAAGGAGTTTTAGAACGCAAGCTCAGCCATCCATCAGGAGATAAAAACAGATCAGCCTTATATTTTTCCAGAACATAAGGAACTCCCCACTCAAAAAATAAATACCATAAAGCCGGGTGTCTGGCTTGCGGATGTGCAATAGTGGGAATGATATTATCAGATAAACTCATCGCTAAATTTTCTATCGAAAATAAATACAAATTCATGCTCAGGATGATTTTTAGTCATCCGCCTCAGTGTCTCGCAAGTAAATCTACCCAGACCTTCAAGTTTTCCTGGCAGTAAAAGACGTGTATTAACTGCAATTCGCATTGTTTATATCATTGAATCACGAAAATAGTGATTAAAGTTTACTGTTTTATATTTAGAGTTAAGAGTTTTAAAAGTTTGAAATCATCCTGTTCCTTCCCCATCTGTTTTTTCTATTTCAACTCAAATACGATTTCATCAATCAATCTCTTTTCTCTTAGGCAGAAAATTGTTTATTTCGCAGTCATAATTTATTCAACTTGAAGACAATAATTAAATTTATACTGCAACGTACATTAGGGTTCAAAAATTATCTCTATATATTTTCTCTTTTTATTATCAGAAAGCTATCGCGAGATAAAAATGAGAAAGATTTCATGCACTTCCTTAATTTATTACCTGAAAAGGGTGTGGTGCTTGATATAGGAGCAAATCTTGGTGTAATGAGCTATTACCTTGCAAAAGAGTTTCCAGATCGCGAAGTTTTTGCTTTTGAACCAATACCATTTAATTTTCAGAACCTGGTAAAAATTGCAAAGAAATTTAAGATTCAGAACCTAAAACCTTATCAACTTGCTTTAGGTGATGAAAACGGAACAATTGAAATGATCCTGCCCGTAAAAAATTCTGTTCGTTTTCATGGATTAGCTCATGTTAAGCATAAGGATATCGTGGACAACACTGATGGAGTGACTTTTAGTTGCCCTATTCAAAGACTTGATGATTTTCAAGACTTACAGAAAATTACATCCAAAATAACTGGAATAAAAATTGATGTTGAAAACTTTGAATATTATGTCCTGAAAGGTGCTTCAAACCTGATAAGGAAATATATGCCTTTAATCTATTGCGAACTTTGGGATAATGACAACCGAAAGAAGACCATGGAATTGTTAATAAATCTTGGATACCAGGTAAAAGTACTTGAAGATAAAAAACTGAAAGACTTTAGATCTGAAAAACACATCTCACACAATTTCTTTTTTGTAAAAACCTGAAGACAGGAATCTGAATTTCATAACAAATCTAGAACTTCGAATAAATCACAAATCGCAAATCGGTGTTCCTTGTTCTTAAATGAGCACTTTTCAGGTCATTTCTTCTGGAATAGTTAATCCCATAATTCCAAGACTTCATATATCAAATTGGAAAAGTTGTATACTATATTTGAATAATGAACAAGGATTAACGATTTTGGATTTTCGAATAATTTTAAAGATGAACAAATGTCAATTCTGGTTGAAAGTGTTTAGACGGCCCAAAGAAATCTCAATTAACGTGAGTGAAAAACAGAGCTATTTCTCTTTTTTAGTCATAGCATCATATATTGCCTGCTGAATGTTGGTTCGAACATCCATTTCAGCCAACTTATTAACTACTGCATCAGGATAAACACGATTGGATAGAAATATGTACAAAAGACCTGTTGATGGATCTGCCCAAACCATGGTGCCTGTAAATCCTGTATGCCCATAACTCTCTGATGATAATCCCTTGCATGTGGGTCCATTTTTTGTAGTGTCGTTTTCTGGTTTGTCAAAGCCCATTCCTCTCCGGTTTCCATTTTCACATGCTACACAAGAAGTATAATACTTAATTTGCTTTCCGTTTAAATATTGATCTCCACCATATTTCCCTTCATTCAGAAGCATCTGCATAAATTTAGCCAAATCATTTGCGTTAGAAAACAAACCTGCATGACCCGATACTCCGCCAAGCATTGCTGCACCAGGATCATGGACATAGCCCTGGATTATTTGTTTTCTGAATACCAAATCGTTTTCCGTTGGAGCAATTGAACTCTTCTTAAATTTTTCTAAAGGTTTATAGCCCAAAGTAGTTGCTCCAAGAGGTCTATAAAAAACAGAATCCACAAAGGAATCAAAGCTTGTATTTGTAAGTCGTTCTATCATTCTGTAAAACAAATAAAAACCAAGGTCGCTATAACGATATTTCCCTGGCTTCTGAACTTCAGAAGCATAAATGGTCAGGAATATACTATCAGCAAGAGAAGAATTCATATAAAGTCTGTCAGCAACTTGTATTGGGAAAAGTTCAGAATAGATATCAGAATAGCAATTGTCTTTATATTTAAGATGTTTATTTACAAAATAGTGTTTCGCGACTTGTATCGGATACTTCTTTGAATATTTATTTTGTGCAAAACTTTGATTTGGATATAAAGGTTCAATTGTTGAGACATAAAATGGAATCCAAGAAGCTATGCCAGCCTGATGAAGCAAAATGTCATCAATTTTGATTTTGGCTTTATTGGTAGTATCCAACTCAGGTAAATATTTGGAAAGTGGTGCATGGATATCAATTTGGCGGTTATTCTCCAGATACATCACTGAAGGCACTGTTGCGGCTATTTTAGTAATAGAGGCCAAATCATATAAATCCGAATTTTCAACTTTCCTTCGATTAAAGTATGTATGGTAACCATAAGATTTCTGCATGACCACTTTCCCATTTCTTGCCACAAGTATTTGACATCCAGGTATGGCCTTCTTATCTATCGCATCTTCAACAAGTGAATCAATGACAGAAAATTTGTCACTATCGAATCCCTCCTCAATTGGAAGAGTATATTTTAACCTAATTCCTCCTGTTGTTGCAATGCCATTCCCGGCACTGTATTTTGAGTTAATACTGACAGGTAATTTGCCTTCAGCACCAATAGCCCCAAAAACCAATTGAGCTGAGAGATCCTGAGTCAATGAATTGTTATCATAAGAAACAATAATAGCTCTACTCCTATCAAAATTTTTCAAATGTGACAATAAATAGGGACTCGTAAAAACATTTAGAACCGTTGGATGCAAATAGAGTATTAAGTCTGCCATGGTAAGCAATTCATTGCTAATACCAAATTGTTTACCTGCTTGCAAGTCATTACCATGGATGCTTAATAATACAATGTTGTAAAATCTTAATGTATCCAGAATTTTGGTTATTTCATACAAACCCTCTGTACCAACAATATTAAAACTATCTATTTTGGTATATAAAGAAAGAGTCTGCTGATAATTACTTTTATCACCAATGCCCAGACTAATGGAAGCAATTTTTAAGGTATCGAGTCTTTTTAGGGGTAGAATTCCCTCATCATTTTTAATTACGGTTATTGCTTTCTCGATCAGCTTCCTTTGTGTAATTTGGAAATCAGGAGTTATTAAACCAGAAAGTGAAGAACTACTCTTCTTCTCCAACCAGCTTTTAGAAATTGCAGTCCACTCTTTTGCCCGAAGAACTTTTTTGCAACTTTTATTTATTTTTTCAATGTCTATTTCTCCCTGCTCAATCCATTGCTGTATTTTATCCAATGTTTTTTCGACTTCGCCGGGCATAAGTATTATATCATTCCCGGCTGCAACAGCCATTGAATTTGCAATTTCCTGATCAAACAGATCTGAAACTCCGTGCATAGTCATTGCATCAGTAAAAACCAATCCTTCAAAATTCAACTCCTTCTTCAGCAGAGAGTCAATAATTATGGAAGATAATGATGAGGGAAGATTTCGGGATGTATCAATTCCAAGTACATTCAAATGAGCTGTCATTACTCCACCAACACCTCCTTCAATCAATGCCTTGAAAGGAAACAGTTCAATACTGTCAAGTCGCTCATATGCATATTTAATTACGGGCAACTCATAATGAGAATCAGCATCTGTATCGCCATGACCCGGAAAATGTTTTGCTACTGCAATTATACCTTCATCCTGCATGCCTTTCATGTAGAGAAGCCCTTTACGGGCAACATTTTCTCGAACTTCACCGAAAGATCTGCTGTTGATAACCGGATTCTCAGGATTGTTGTTTACATCCACTACAGGTGCAAAGTTTATATGCAATCCAAGCATTTTCATTTGCTGCCCAATATCACGTCCCATCTGATAGATAACATCATCATCATTAATTGCTCCCAGCATCATTTGTCTTGGATACTGAATTGTATTATCGAAACGCATAGAAAGTCCCCACTCACCATCCATTGCAAACAATAGAGGCACACTGGAAATCGATTGATAATATTCCGTTAAATCAGCTATTTGTTCTGGTGCACCATGAAAAAATATGATTCCTCCAACATGGTATTTTTTGATAAGCTCTGAAACACGATCGATATCCTTTAAACCATTTCTGGGATAAGCAGCAATCATAAAGAGCTGACCTATCTTTTCGCTTGTTGAAAGCGACTGATAAACAGAATCGGCCCAATTTGAAGAATCTTTCAAAAATGGTGGTGGTGAAGGCTTAAAAATGAAGTCTTGCTCACTAACAGGACGCTTATCTAAAGAAAACTGAAAAAATATTCCCGTTACTATTGCCGCTAAAAATATCAGTAGTCCTTTCTTAAATTTCCTCCTATATTCTGACATGTAATTCCTCCATCGTACCTTATTTAATATATGTAATACCGAATTTAGTACGCACATGTTTCAAAAACAGGCAGGAAATATGCAATTTATCAACAAAAAGATTTAAGACCTGTGCCAGAATTACCACCAGGCTCCTCGTTGCTGATATAATCTTATGAAATTTTCAATACTTCTATTGCCTTTGGTTTCAATATCTTGAGGGAAATAACAGGCTGGAAATTCACCCATTTTTCTATGATAATGAAGGCAATCGCAACAAGTACCCTTATTGCTGCATGAATAAGTACAGTTGCAATAAGATTTATTTGTTTCTTTCTTACACTCCATATCAATTGGTTTACAAGTTCAGTTTTGTTGCTATTTCATCTGGAATTGCATCCTTATGAAGCATAATAGAAATGGTTTTGTATTTGAAATAGGCATCTGAGACAAAGAGATATCCCTCGTAAGGATTATCTGTCCCCCATGAATTCTTCACATAATAATATTTCTTATCACTTTTATCCCTTGCAATACCGACAATATGCATTCCATGATCATCTGTTGTTGAATAATTATCAAATGCTTCCTGTCTGTTTGCCTGGGTAACAATTAATTCTTCAACAGGATTTTTCATATTGAAAATAATCTCTTTCTTTTCATCATCAGTTTTTGACGACCATTTTTCTTCTTCTCTCTTGGATTGAGGTCCATATAAAATAGTAGGAGCAAGTGCCATGCCTTTTTTAAAATTAAACCCAAGCTCTGAATTATCGGTAGCCATTGCAACTGAATACCCATTATATAAAGCAGAATCAACTATTTGAGAAAATTCATCTAGTGGAACATTATAGCTTTCCTTCCACGACCAGTTATCAGGGACCTCAAGAACAACCGATTGATAAAAGGGAACATGTGAAAAACTGGTAACCATTATGTAATCATCAAGATTAATACCCAGGTATTCCTTAAATGACATTGGATTATAATTATTACCGTGATAATCAAATTCTTCCGGAATATCTCCAAGATAGGATTCCAGAACTTTTCTGAAACCATCCTCCCATACCTCACTTAGCTTTTTATTAGGGTTTGTAATAATGACATCAACATATTCCTCAAGAACTTTATCCATTTCAAGATGAATGTGTTTCTCAGAATCTACTTTCAATCCGGAATAAATATCTTCCGGTACTATTCCTTTCAGGTTTATTACATCTATCACATCATTGGCCTCACCCCCGGCAGAAAAATTGTTTTTTCCATGCATACGGACATATCTGTTTGCTTTCCGTAAGTAATTTTGATGAACAATAAACATTTCAGACAAATCAAATTCGCCCTGTCCCATTCGTAACAATTCCGATTCAAGAAGTGAAATAGTGCAGAAACTCCAACAAGTACCTGTTTTGTACTGATCCTTAACCGGAGTAGATGGCAAGGTTTTTACAATCTTTATCTGATCTCCTTTTTCCTGCTCTCCACTATTATTGACATCATCGGTATTTTCAGTAAATGCAGATGTAATAAAGGATAATAAAAGGAAAAAATACATAGTTCTCATAAAAAATAATTTTAATGACTCCAGGCAACATAAATCCTATGGTTTACATTGTCAACTTAAAAATAGTTACTAAAAAGACCTCTCCTAACAATCTTCAACATTTAATCATAAAATCAGATTTTAGAAAATCAGCTGTTTCATCCATGGCTTCTATTAAATGACTATTCTATAAAATTATACTACAATGATAAGAGCAAAAACCCTTAATGCATAAGGAAATCTTAATTCTCTGAATGAATAATTTTAAGTTCTGTTCTTCTATTATTGGCTCTACCTTCTTCTGTATCATTTTCATCAACTGGCTGATCAAATCCATAGCCTTTGTAAACCAAACGGTCAGTAGTTATTCCTTTGCTTATCAGATAATCTACGACTGATTTTGCCCTGTTTTCAGACAATACCTGGTTGTATGCTCTGGTGCCAATATTGTCGGTATGACCACTAATCTCAATTGATAAATCAGAATTCGTCTTTAGAAAACGTATCAATTTATCCAATTCAAATGCCGACTCAGGTTTTAGAAGGTATGAGGCAGTTTCAAAAAATACATTTTTCAATACCGTCTTTTCACCCGCCTTAATGCGCTTAAGAGGAACATCTTTAAAAAATGGTTTCTCTAAATGATAGATACCTTTTAATTCAAAATTATCTGAATAAAACATGTATCCTTTATGTTCAACATTCAGCATATAATTTTTATTTGTTGGAATGCAAAGAAGAAATTCGCCGGTTACAGGATCGGAATAAGATTGACTTATCAATGTGCCATCATTCAAATCAAACAACTCAAATCTTGCTTTCAATCTATCTCTTGTTTTTTCATCAAATACCCTCCCTTTCATATATGAAACTTCCTGAGGTCGGGCATCTTCGTACAAAGTAAATTGGTATATATCCTTACCTGTAGATGGATGCATATCAGACGCATAATAGGCAGTATTCCCACGCGCATTCACAATCAATCCAATTTCATCTCTATATGTATTTATTGGATAACCCAGATTCTTTGGTTTACTCCAATTTGCATTTGAATCAAGCTTAGAAACAAATAGATCAAAACCACCCATTCCAATATGGTAATTTGAAGAAAAATACAATGTAGTATTGTCATGGTGTATGAATGGAGACATTTCATCTCCAGGTGTATTAATTGAATCCCCCAAGTTGACAGGTATCAGCCATTTTCCTGTTGAATCCTGTTTGCTAACCCAGATATCCAAACCTCCCTTTCCGCCTGGTCGGTTACTTGCAAAATAAATGGTTCTGCCATCTGCACTCAAACTTGGCTGAGTTTCTTTCGCAGTAGAATTAACCGGCTTACCCATATTTTTAGGATGAGTCCATTTTTCTCCTTCCTTAATGGAATAATAAATATCGCAACGACCGATCACTCCGCTTCTGTTGCAAACAGTATATGCCATCAACTGACCGTTTGCTGAAATCGATTGAGCACCTTCATTATCGGGCGTATTTAAAGGAAACCCTGCATCTTTCATAAGTCCCCAGCCATCTGCCTTATGCTCACTGATGAATAAATCTTCCTGCACTTTGCTTTCTTGTATAACATCATACACATGTACCATTCTTGTAATAACAAGAGTTTGTTCATCGGCAGATAAAGAAGGCCAATATTCATTCTCAGGACTATTGACATTTGGGCCGAGATCTATTGGTTCAAAATCAACCGGGTTTTGAACCGCCATAATTGCAAACTCAGTTTGTTCAATACCCTTTCTGGCTCTTTCAGTGTATTTAGATTTAATGGTATCAAGATCAAGGTATTTATTAAAACTATTCCGTGCATTTATATACTGTCCTATTTTAACCTCAAGTTTGCCTTTATTCAAATAAGCTCTGGGATAATAATAAGGATCAATGATTGCTCCAAGATTGTAATTCTCTATAGCCTGCACATATTTACCCTGCTCCCAAAAAACTTCTGCCAAAACCAAATATGCATCCTGAAATTTCTCATCAGTATGAATGGCCGATTTGAACAACTCCTCTGCCAAAGCATACTCCTTTATTCCAAAATACTTCAATCCATCCTCATAATATTTGATTGCCTTCTTTGAATCTGTTTTGTATGTTTTTTGCGCAAATACCGATTGGGATGAAATTATAATTATTAAAAGAAGAAAAGGAAAGTGTCTCATAAATTTCTTTTGCATGAAAATAGACAATTTATGGTTCATTTAAAACCAGATAATTTCTAATTTTCTACGAGATGATATAGTGCCTGGATGTCAGCAGAATTTTCAGAGGATAAATTGATCACATCATTAAAAAAGGCAATTCCTTCCAATTGAATTCCAAAATCGTCATTAAGATCTATCCTTTTCATATTGAATTCCAAAAGGTATTTATCCTCATGGTTTTCCTTTACTAGAACAAAGGGAATATAATTACTATACCCGCAAATTATCAGTGTATTGCTCTGAAGATTAATATCTGCTCCTGTAATCAATCCTTCTGATTCCATTTTAAAACATCTTTCTGCCTGATAGGTACCAGGCAATACAGGCAACTTATAAACAGTTGATCTTTGATCTACCCAGTCTTTTGAAAAAAGAATCAATGAATCCCCATCAAACAGAAGGGCTTCGCAATCAAATGGAGTGTTAAGATAATTATTCGTAAAGTCTTCTTGATCCTGGAAGGAAAAGTTGATCTTTTCAGCAGGTATTTCTTGCTCGTTAGATTCTTTTTTAATGTCTTTCTTATTAAGTCTGTATATGCACAAATCTTGTCTTGATCCACTATTATTGCCAAAATCTCCTATATAAATGAAGCTTGAATCCTGTGCAATATCTTCCCAATCAATATTATCAGCGCTGGTTAGATGAAGAGTTTTATGAATAACTCCGGTAACTAAATCCAGTCCATACAAAATGGGACTATTTCTACTATCATTGAATGTCCATAACAAAGAATCAAAAACTATGATCCCGGAAGATTCAGAAACATCATAAGGCAATTCATATATTTTTTGCAGGGAAAAGGTAACTTCCTGTTCTGAATCTTTATCTAGAGAATTACAATTACATTGACTAAATAAGATGACAGCTGCAATTAGTACCTTGTGAAAATTCCTCCCAATTTTCATAATTTATAAGGATATTACTCAAAGCCATATAAACGTAACATTTTATAAAAAAGTTCTGTATTCTCATAAATTCCGGCAAATTCTTCAGCACCTGTGCCATAGGCAAAAACCGGAACCATGACAGCGGTATGATATCCGGAAGAGTATCGTGCCTCAAGTTCTCCTTTTTTGATATCCCCACCAACAAGGGCTAGTCCGCCAGTTTCATGGTCAGCTGTAACAATAACAAGCGTTCCTGGATTGTTGTCTGCAAAGTTCATAGCTTCACCAACTGCCTTATCAAAATCTATCACTTCACTTGTCTGATATAAAATGTTATTATCATGTCCACCCCAATCAATTTGTGAACCTTCAATCATTATAAAAAATCCCTTTTCATTTTCCCTAAGTCTTGAAAGTGCAATCCTTGTTGCATCCACCAGAAAATCACCCCTACCATTAAGTACTGAAGAAAGATGTTTGTCTGAAACAAAACAGCCAATATTGTTATTATCTTCTTCCCTGATCTCGTCAAGTCCATATACAATCGAATATCCATTCTTGCGAAGGGAATCAGAAATATTCATGCCATCTGCTCTTTCTTCAAAATGGATCCTTCCACCACCAATAAAAATATCAATATCAGTCATTAGAAAATCTGCAGCCAATCCTAAAGAATCATTCCTGCTTGTACGATGACATATGAATGAGGCGGGAGTTGCGTGTGTAATTGCACATGTAACAACCAAGCCAGTTGAAAAATCATGATTTTCAGCAATCTCCAGAATAGTCCTTATTGGCACTGAATCAGTATTGACTGAAACAAATCCATTATAAGTCTTTTTGCCGGTTGCTATTGCTGTTCCAGCAGCTCCTGAATCTGTAATATAACTATCTGCCGATGATGTTTTTGAAAAACCTACATATTGTGCCCTTTCAATATTCAACACCCCTTTATTCATAGTATAGCCTGCATAAATCTCAGCAGTACCCATGCCATCACCAATCATTAAAATAATGTTTTTTACCTGCTCCTCTGACTTAGATTCACTTGTGCAAGTTGAAAAAGTCATTACAGCAAGAAATGCAAAAATTATATTTTTCATAATTTTGATATTACTATAACTAATATTCTTTGGTAGATACTAATACGTTATTGAATGATTATCTTGCCTCCTGCAACAAAGCTTTGTTCCCAATATTTATTGCTCAAGGAATCAATACGAACGTATTTACCTGGCCCTGGAGAATGAATAAATTTACCATTTCCCAGAAATATACCTACATGAGATATCGTATTTTTATTAATACTGAAAAAAATCAGGTTTCCTTTTTTTATATTGTTAACGTCTAAAAATGTAGATTGTTTTGATTGGTCAAGGGAAGATTGCGCAATTTTTATTCCAAAGTGTTTATATACAATTCGTGTAAAACCGGAACAATCCATTTTTTTCCCTAGTTTCTCTCTTTCTTTGCCCTTAACAAAGCTATAAGCATATTCCTCAATTTCATAACCAGTAGGATATTTAAAGGATTCTTTGTTTTTTGAACTTAAAAAAACTGTATTTGCAATAAGCAATATAATTAGCAGGCCAATGCTTATTTTGATTGTTGTATTATCTCTTAACCAATGTTGTTTATTCAGTGTCATTCAATACTTTGAAAATTTTGAATTTTGCCAGATGCAATTTCTGAAAAAAATACTGCAAGGAAACCTTAAGTACTCCAAAGCCGTATTTTATGCTTCTTCTAATGTTTATAGAAGAAGCTTCTTCAAAATATTTTGTCGGACAAGTAATTTCAGCAATCTCAAAACCTGCAAAGAATATCTGAGCAAGCATCTGGTTGTCAAAAACGAAATCTTCAGAATTTATAGTGTAATTAATGCTTGTAAGTACTTTCTTACTAAATGCTCTGTATCCGGTGTGATATTCAGACAGTTTTTGATTCATCAGGACATTCTGAAAAAGAGTAAGAAACCTGTTAGCAAGATATTTATAAAATGGCATACCTCCTTTTAAGGCTCCCTTTCCAAGAATGCGCGATCCAAGAACAACATCATACACATCATTCGCAATTAAGTAGCAAAGTGAATGAATTAATTTAGGAGTATACTGGTAATCGGGATGAAGCATTACAACAATATCAGAATTAAGTTCAAGAGCCTTGTTATAACATGATTTTTGGTTGCCGCCATATCCTCTGTTTACAGTATGCTTAACAAGATGTTTTATGCCCAGATCTTTTGCTCTCAAAACGGTATTATCGCTGCTTAAATCATCAACTAAGATTACCTCATCAACAATATCAAAAGGTATTTCATTATAGGTCATCTCTAAAGTCTGCTCAGCATTGTAAGCAGGAAGCACTACTGTTATTTTTTTATTCTTAATCATAGGTTTTCAATTTCGCTGTCCTTTTACAAAACACATATCCATTCTTTTCATCTATAACTGAAAGTTCAGTGTACAAGGATAAGATTTTTTCTTTGTCATGTATTCTAAGAATGAAATAAGCATCCTTATCAATATCTCCTGTTGTAAGCCAGTCTTGAGAAAACACCCTATCATTTTCCGGTACAGGAACTTTGCCATAAAATAGAATAGCATATGTTTTATTAAAAGAATAAATGTATACATCCTTCTTTGAAGTTTCTTTGATAAAATCTATCGCTGTTCTTTGTGAAATTTTTTCTACACCTGGAGTAATGAACAACAGGCTCAGATAAACAAATATAAGTGACGAAAGGTACAAGAATGAATATTTCAGGATGCTATTCTTTTTAATGAAGAAAATTGAAACAACCAATCCGAAAAGGAAGAGTATTCCGATGAAAGAGTGCCAGGTAGTCCAACCGGGGTCAACCTGGAGATTGCCAACAGCAAATTGGTCAGTGATAATTCCTTTATCAATGATGACCTTTTTAAATGAATTAAACATCGGCAATATCAAAATTACAATTGCCTCAATTCCACCTATTGAAAGAAGCATTATCTTTTGCCATAGTCGAAAATGAAACTTACCTGATAAAATCATAAATATTGAATAGGCAGCAAGGTATGTAAGAGGAAAATATGCAAGTGAAGAATAATGGACAATTTTGGTTTTTACTATTGAGAAAAGCAAAATTACTGTCCATAAAAGAGCGATCATAGTATTATGAAATATTTTTCTATTGTCAACTTCACCCTTGTATTTATGTCCCTGGATTGCAAATATTGAGGCAGGAAACATTCCAAACAAAAGTATTACAATATGATACATCGGAAATCCTCCATGACCGGCATCTTCTGTTTTAAAAAGTCTTATTTGGTATACTATGAAATCTACTATTACGTCAGTATTCCCACTTAGGATTTGCAGAATGAACCACAGTCCACCTATTAGAACCAATGCAACAATGAAAACAATTGAGCTTTTCCAGTGAATGCGCAATCTGAAGCCATTTAGAACAAATAATATTCCAGCAATTATCGCAAATATCAGGAAAGCAACAGGTCCCTTAGTTAAGATTGCCAGACCAATAAAAGTTGCAGATAAAAATGCAAGAAGAATTTCTTTGTTTAATGACTTTGAATGCGATGCAAATACCCAAAAATAGATACCTAGAAATATAAATAGATTAAACCATGGATCTATAATGCCAGATTTAAAATACATGAACGAAAGAAGAGAACCAAGATAGGTCATTACCCATATCAATCCAAAACGTGAATCATACAATTTTTTTCCAAGCTGAAAAAGAATAAGCAAGGTTAGAATACCACATATGGCATTTGGAAACCTGGCAGCAAATTCATTTATTCCAAATATTTTCATTGACACAACCTGCAGCCAAATGTATAAGGGCGGTTTTTCCCAAAAAGAGGTAAAATAAATTTTAACATTAAGATAGTCATTGGTAAGAATCATTTCACGAGCTGACTCAGCAAAATTCAGTTCATCCCAATCGAAAAGATTCAATCTCCCATTTAAAGGTATAAACAACAAAGCTCCAATCAAGACAATAAGCAGCTGATATATTAATTCTTTCCTTTTCATCTATAGTTATTTCGAAATAATAAATCTATCAATGATTTATCGAGCCATTTTGCCCTGCCTTTAGTAAAAATAATTGTCATTAAAATGCCTGAAAAAACTCCAATAATAGCTCCAAAATAAACATCTATTAAAAAATGTTGTGATAGATATACTCTTGAATAAGCTACAAGCACTGCCAGACAAAAAAACATAAATTTCCAAATATTCCGTTTGGCAAAAATTGCAAGACAAAAACACAAAGCAAATATTGTAGCAGAATGTCCTGAGGGAAAACTAAAGGTTGAATGCAAATCCACGCCTTCCACTAAGTGTAAATCAGTGATATTTAAAACTGGATTAGTTGGTCGAAGTATATTAAAAAATACAAATTTTTTAAGCAACTGAACAAATAAACCTGCAAATAAACCTGCAGCAGCAATATTAAAAGATTTCCGAAATGAGAAAAACAAAACAATGACTCCAGCTATGAGAGATGCAATACCATCGCCCAAATGTGTGATGTTCTTAAATACAAAATCACCAAAACCTGAATAATATTGGTTAATAAAAACATGAATGTCAGCTCTTGAAATAAGAAGAAAGAATGGGAATACTGCTAATAGTAAAACAATCAGAGGAATTAAAAACCATTTATTTTTCTTGAGCAAATCAAGCATTAAAAAATTCTTATCACTAATTAATTGAATTGCAAAGAAGCAAAATAATTCTATAAATGAAAAGTTAAAGTTTTGAGAGCTGAAAAACTTCCTTATGATCACCTAGTGTAACAAAAACTTTATAAATTCCTGCTGTCAGATCAGAAACATTGATTATAGCAAACACATCTTTTTCATCTACATCCTTTAGCAGAATTCCATTTATATTGTAGATTTTAACATTATATGGTTTTCCAAAACTATAATTCTCAATATAAATTTTATCATTTGCCGGATTAGGAAAAAGATTAAAAAAAGTACTGCTATCAGGGATTACACGTTTAATACCAGTTATTTCTGTAAGCAACCATTCATCCGGGTCAGGAATTATTCTGTAGACTCTTTCATTCATAGGAATTACAAAAGCTTGAAACGGAAATTCCTGTCTGATTTGAATGAGCGTATCTCCTCCCAGATATTCTAGCTTTAAATCGATCAGAAGATTAAAAAATGAAGTTTTTTCAGGATTAGAAACAGTTTGTTCCACATTGATTATTAAGGAATCATTTCTCTGTTTCCATATTATGTTCAATTTAGGATGACCAGCTCCGTAAAACCATTGCTGGAAAAAAGTTTCAAAATTGCGATTCGAAAGTAGTTCAACAACATTTCTAAAATCTTCTGCCGTTGCAACTGAATTTGAATAAGTGTTCAGAAAATAACTAAGGATATCAAAAAACAATTCATCATTACCTAATTCATGTCTTATCATATGAATTATTGAAGCACCCTTTCTATAAGTAAGACTATAATCAAAAATACGAGAGACATTATCTACCTCTTCAGATGGAACAAACACGCTGCCTGATGATGATGATATTGCCAGACTGTGAGCTTCCCCTAACCATGCGATTTGCTCATCTTTAGTTTTAAGTTGCTCAATTGCAATAAATTCAGCATAACTTGCAAAACCTTCATTAATCCAAATATTCTCCCAGTTAGCACAAGTAACATAATCACCAAACCACTGATGAGCCAATTCATGCGCAACCAGAATAAAAGAAAAATTCCCTAAGGTAGTCATTGTTTGATGCTCCATGCCACCACCAACCGGGCTTATGCAATGACCGTATTTTTCCAAATAAAAAGGATAAATGCCAAAATCTTCAGAGAATAGCTCTATCAAATCAGCAGTAGCATCAATATCATTCTTGTTTTCCTGAAAAAATAAACTATCGTTATACAAATAGTTTTGTACAAGCACTGAATCACCATTCGCTAAAGAAGCCATAAAACTGTAATCCAAATAATCTGCTACGGAAAATGATAAAAGATAGTAAGCCACTGGGTAATATGATTTCCATTCATATCTTTTTCTACCATTTTCAAGGGGAATAATATTTGTTAGCAGACCATTCGATCCCGCCATCAGACTATCGCCGATGCTCAAGAACACATATACAGAATCTGCTTTATCGGCTAAAACCTGTTTGCATGGAAACCAGCTATAAGAAAAGTAAGGTTCAGAAAGAGTGTATGTAACTGATTTGCCTAAACTTGATTTACGGTTAAATATTCCAATTCTTCTATCAGTTTCAATATCACGCAGTTTGTAAAATACGGTCATTTGCACTAAATCATTTTTCTCATAGCCTGAGGGAAGTGCGAATCGAACAAAATCATTTGAATGGATGTATGACGTTATATTTCCATCTACCCATAATGAATCAAGAGTAACTTCCTGTCTAAGTTCAAGTGCCAGGGAATCTATATCAGAATCAACCAATTCAGCAAGGATAGTTACTTTGCCATCTAAATCAATAGAGGTATTATTTACTTGCAGATCAAGAAAATAAAATTTAACATCGTATGAATTTAATAAACTGTGAAAGCTTGAATCCTGAGCAACAGCTGAATGAAAGTTACAATGTAACGCTACAAAAAATGAAACAATGATTATGGCCCTGGGAAAATGCATATTTTACAATTAATTTATTTGCTATGCAATTGCAATTTTAAGAAAACTTAAATTTATTTCAATATAAGCACATATTCTGACAAATATACAACTACAGTAACAACATAATGTTGTTATAAAAAGTTTGAATTAAAATTGGAGATTATTGAATGAAATATGAGGAAAAGAAAAAAGGCCCATTAAAGGCCTTTTTCCACCTAAAACTAATAAACCCTATTAAATATTAACCTACAGATGAAATCTTCAACTCAATTTAATTCATAGAATTAAATTGCTGTTAAGAACACCTCTGTAAAACTAAAGTTACAAAGGCTATGCTTGAATTGCATGCAAACGGAAATGATATTGATTATTGAAATTAGATGATATTGATCATATAAGAGCTTAAAAGAAAAAAATCCTGCCATTTTCTGACAGGATTTTTTTACCTAAAACTAAACACTCCTCTGAAATTCATCTTCACAATTAACCCTAAATTTAACTAAACCCAACTATGAGAATTGCACTGCTATAATTATTAACAAATGTAATGCACAAATTGTTGTATTTAAAATAATTATAGATGACTTTTCTTACAACAATTCGATGATTTAAATCAATTTAAGTAAATATACTAAAGTTATATACGCAGAAAATTAGGAATGGTTTAGTAATTATTAACAATAAATGATTTACTATAATGAACACTATGATTAACTTTATCATTGTAACTTAAAACATGGATAAACAGCGATTCCTTCAATCCTATGAATTGTTAATTGCTCTGATTGTAACTTTTCAGAGCAATATAAAGAAACATCTTCCTTTTTTGGAAAGGATATCCGGTCAGCTGGATGCAGCTTATGGATGCAATGATTTTTTTGATACACTTGATCAGTTTAAATCACAGAACTGGGAAAGTAATCAGAAAGACATTCTTTTTGTTGATTTTCAAGACCTGCCACTTAAATATACTAACCTTGATATTCTCAATCTAAAAGAAAGAGTTATTCTATATACTTGTATAAGTGCATGGTTCAAAACAGAAAACTATTTACTCTTCGAAAAGAATTTTTTGCAAAAAGTTTTTCTCATAGATGATGACCTGATATTTGCAATTGATGGCTTTTTATCGAACGAAACAGAAGATAGGGAATTTGGAAAAAATGAACAGTTTCTGCTTAAACCAGAGGAAAATTTAAAAGATTCGCTTGAAGGACTGTGGATAAAAAGCAATGAACCAAATGATCTGAAATCAATCCGTTCCTTTTCAATAAAGGGAGTAAAACAGGATTTAAAAGTATTGTATATTGAAAGAATAAAAGTTTTTTTATTAACCTGTAGTGATTGCAGATCTATTGTCGAAAAATTCGATAGGCCAAATGTCTGTGGCTGGGAAATGCTTCAACCTGGCGAAAAAATATTGATTGATAAGAAAACAGAGTTAAACTACCACGATCTGAAGAACATCTTTCTCTCTGAGAAATACTCTCAGAAGCTTCAGATGAAAATATCGAACCTGGCATACAACTATTCTAATAGAAAGGGAATAAAAAAGTTCAGTATCGACATTGAACCCGGTACTTTGCTTGGAATTCTGGGGAAAGAAGGATCAGGGAAAAGCACACTATTGCAATTATTGGCTGGAGAAATTCCTACTCAGCAGGGTGAAATAATAATAAATGGATACAATCTTTCAAAAGATTTGTATCAAATGAAAGGAATGTTAGGATTTGTACCTGAAGAAGATCTTCTTTACAATGAACTAACAGTATTTGAAAATCTGTATCTCACAGCAAAATTATACCTTGGAAAAACATCATCTAAAGAAATACATCGTAAAGTTGAGGATTTGTTGGAGGAACTTGATTTATTAGAACTGAAAAATTCTATTGTTGGATCGATACAAGATAAAAATTTACAGCCCGGGCAGAGGCGATTGTTAAATATAGCTTTGGAACTGCTCCGCGATCCTCAAATTTTGATCGTTGACAATGCCATTACTCCACTTAGCCTTGCTGATTCATCCAAAATAATTGAGATTCTTGCAAGCTATACCTTTAAAGGCAAAATTGTAATTACAAGCATTACACAGGCTAACAATCATTCGTTTTCTGAATTTGATAAGATATTTATATTGGATGAAGGAGGTTTTCCTGTATATTATGGTAACACTACCAGTGTCAATGTTTATTTTTCAAAGCTTCTTAAACAAAAACCAGCAGAAAATGATTCCTTAACTCCCGATGCAATACTTCAAATTATTAATCAGAAACAATACAAAACAAATTCTTCTGATCAAATCCGGTTCAAGTCTCCGCTGGAATTATACCAAGATTACAACAAATCAGAGAATTTCCCTCAGAGCCAAAACAGTGTCCGTAAAATTCTTCCCGAAAAATTATTACATCCACCAACTCTTCAGAGACAGTATATTATTTTCTTCTTAAGAAATTTTAAATCCAAAATATCCAGAAAAAGAGAAGTTCTCTATGCAGTTCTTATCACCCCTTTTCTTGCTTTAATAATTTCACTGTTTCTACGGCACAGCAATAGTGCTGAATACTCATACTCAACAAATCCGAATATACCATCCTACTTTTTTTTATCAATAATCATTGCAATTTTTCTAGGATTAATTCAATCGGCAAGTGAGATTTTTAAGGAAAAAAACATCAACAAAAAGCAGGAATACCTGAATTTGAGCAGGTTTTCCTACATAAATTCCAAGATTACTTATTTGTTTGTAATATCTCTTATCCAGTCCTTCTTGTTTGTTGGTATAGGCAACCTGATTCTTTTGATAAGAGGTTCTCTATGGGTGGAATGGCTCGTATTTTTCAGCTGTCAATCTTTTGGAATCCTCTTGGGCCTGATTTTCTCAAATACACAAAGATCCATTGAAAATATTTATACAAAATCAATTCCTGTTGCCCTGATTATACAGATAATTCTTGGCGGCGGACTCATTGATCTGAATTCAATAAATCTGAAACAAAAAAGTTACACTCCCTTAGTAGCTGATTTTGTTGTATCCCGCTGGGCATATGAAGCATCAATGGTATATCGTTTCAAGCAAAATAAGTACGAACGTGAGTTTTATGATCTTGACAGGGATATCTCATTTGGAAGGATTAATTCCCATCATGTGATACCTGCAATTGAATCTCAAATACATTACTGTGAGAGGAACTATCAGGAAAATACCGATAGTGTTAAAATCATGTTGCAGTCTATTAGAAATAGTCTTCAATATTTGGCAGCAAACCAGGAAATATTTCCCTATGAAAATATAAACAAGCTAAACGTTTCCGAATTTAACTCCATGTTGGCAAGGGATATATTAGAATACCTGGAATACCTTGAACTTCACTTCTATTCCCTGCATGTCAATTCTGTTGATTTAAAGGAAGAATACAAAAAAAGAATATCCGATTCTCTGGGTCAGGAATACATTCAAGCATTAAAATCAAAATACTATAATTATGCATTGGCTGAGAAGGTTACAAATGAAAAATCTCAGGATGCTATCCAATATTTCAACAGCAGACCTGTACAAGTAACAAATGCTGTTTTCAAATACCCTGATTCTGATTTTGGAAGGGGACAAATGTATATTCCGGAGAAACAATTCAGCGGACAGCGAATTGATACAATAGAATTCAATATTTCGATTATTTGGCTAATAAATCTATTGCTTTATGTAATGTTGGTAACAGATATTCTCGGCAAACTGCGCTTGTCAAATCGAAAAGATTAGAAAAACAGAAATACATTGAGTTTCCATGAAATGGAAATAAAAAATCAGGAACTAAGACTAGCTCCTGATTCTTGTTTATAGCTAATTAGATTTATTCTACTACTATTTGTTTGTTGATCAGAAAATCCATTCCGGATATTTCAATGAAGTAAAGACCGGAAGGAAGCTCACTAACAGAAAGTTTTGCTGTTGATTGGTCAGCAATGAAATCTTCAGAAATTAAAACCTGTCCTGTAATACTTCTTATCTGAACCAGGTAGTTGCTACTAACTTTTTCGCTAAGCTGTATATTAATAAAATCATTAGCTGGTACAGGATATATGTATGCATTAACACTGTAAGTTAATTCTTCATATGAATCTGGTGGTGGCTCAAATGGATTATCAACATCCAATCTGTCTAAAACACCTATTAAATTATCAGAATAGTCATATGCAGTAATTTCAATGTATCTTGTATTATCAGGCAATGTTACAGCTTCATCAATAATTGTAACTTCTGTTGGTACTGTAGTAAACACAGAACCTGAACCTAGAACACTTTCTGATTCATCGAGGTAAATAATACGAAACTCACCTTCAGAAAAGGATGAAAATTCACCGCTTAAATTTTCGCTTAATGTATCATACCTAAGGTGCTCATTAATGATACCCTCATGACCAACGTAATAAAACGGTCCATCAGTAGCGGAAGCATACCAGTCTTCAATCCATATTATGCTGTCACCATTGGCTCCGATATCTTCAAGAGGTCCTAAAGCTTCAACTTCCATATATTTTTCTGTGGGGTTAGCATAAATATGAACCATAGCGCCATCATCAGAATAATCTGCTCCTTCAACTATATCAAAAACTTTAGCATATGTCTGCTTATCTCTTTCATCTGTAAAACATACCCATCCATCCGTAGCAATGGCAAATATTTTACCGTCATCACCACCATTCTCTGTAAATTGAACCCGATATATGCCAGGCAAAACAAATTCCCGTTCAGGAACATCGCCCAATGAATTATGCCAAACATCATCCTCAGATTCAATCGGGAAATAAACAGAAAAATTATCATAATCTGTTTTGTCTTCATGCCGAACAATGGTCTGGGTATTATCCCATACGGCCCAATTTTGTGTATTTGTAGCGTGGTCATTGAAAAGAACCGTTACTACCTTCACTCTTGATGAATTGGCATATACTGTCATATATCGATCAAATCGAAGATCCGTGGCCTTATTTACATTTACTTCTGTTTGACCTTTCATCCAGATAACCACAGAATCTTTCGATGATTGAAATACTTCGTAATTATAATTTCCCCATCCCAGTGTTGGTGGTGGAGGCCAACCCCATACATCTTGAGGTGCGGGCCATGTTTTGTAACCTCCATATCCCCAGTTGCCATCATAAGGAGAAGGAATTCCATTTGAATTATAAAAAAGATCTCCGTAAAAGTCAGGATTTGAAATCATAAATGAATCTACTCCAAGATCATATTGAAGTACCCTTGCTCCAATAGCAGGAATAATACCCAGTGTTATAAAATTGTTTTTCACAACAAGAATTTCACTCCATCCCCATCCCTGATAGTTAGAAATAGTATCAATGCTTACACTGTCAGGTGCAGCCTTTAAATATTGTGCCCCTGAAAGAACAATGCACATTGATATAGTCATCAATTTTAATCTTCTCATCTCTATTAATTATTTATTATTAATGTAAATTATTACTTTAAGTTAATCATTAATTGCATTTATATACGGAATAAATGCCTCTTAGTTATTGGCAACGGCCTTAAAAAAAGTATAGTTAAAGGTACCAATATCTGAAGATGTCTCTTTTAAATCAGCTATTCCCCTTTCCCAGTTTTCTTCACTAATCAGTTTTTCTTGTATGGCTTCATTTCTTATTCCTTCTACCATGGCTATGAATGTTTTTTTTGTAAATCCATCGACCATTTTCGGTAGACTCTTATCTGCATATACTACCCTGGGTGATACCTTAATATTAGTAAACCCTGTTTTCTGTAACAAAGGAAATAATGACCTTCCAATAAGAGAATCACCTCCCTTAATGGTTTGCAAGCTAATTAGGCAATTGATAGTCAATTGAGCATATTTACTTGGCGGATAATAATATGCTGAGCCATGATCTCCCTCAATTGCTGTTAAGGTGCCTCCTGGAATAAGCATCTCTTTTAAAGTAGCAAGAGCCTCTTTAGGATCCGGAAGATGTTCAAGTACAAAACAAACAAATACATGATCAAAACTTTCTTTTTCAAAGGGAAGATTGAAAATATCGGCCTGTAAAAACTCTACATTAGATACTCTGGATTCCAGGCATCTATCTTGTGCCATCCTTAAGGATTCATCTGAAATGTCTATAGACGTCAACTGGATATTCGGATTTTTCTTACTAAGTATAACCGTTTGTGCACCAACACCACAACCTGCTTCCAATACTTTTGATCTTTCAGGGAAAACAGAATCATAATGAAGTAATGAACTGAGGGTTTGCGCCTGATCATTCAGCCTGTTTGTTTCCAGTTCTGTATATCCATGAACGTAATTGTTTCCCATAAGAATCGAAATATAAATATTTTTTTCAATAAGCCATTATCAATTAGCAATAAATGTGTCCGGAGATATACAATTCAGCAATTCCAGCAATTTCAACCCGATCATGCAGAAAGGTGCAGTGTAACTCTCCCCCTCTTTCAGAGACCTGATTTGCCAGTAAATGAATTTTACCGAGTCGCTTTGACCAATATGGAATTAATGTAGTGTGTGCTGAACCGGTAACAGGATCTTCAGGTATTCCTGATTGAGGTGCAAAAAATCTTGATACAAAATCTACCTCTTTACCCGGGGCTGAAATAATGACTCCTCTCCCCTCACATTCAGCAACTAATTTCATATTTGGTTTTTCAGTTCTTATGAATTCTTCATTCTCGAAAATTAGCAAAAAATCGCTAATGCCTTTGTATTCCTCTAATGGAGCCTTACTAAATGCATCCCTTATTTTATCTGGCAGCACAACAGGTTGAAACTTGTCAATGGGAAAATTCATTTTGTATAATTCTCCGGCCTTACTAAGCTTTAGCAAGCCGCTTTTAGATTCAAATTGAATTGAGTCATGAGGATAGTCTGTATATTCAATAATTGCATATGCCGATGCCAGGGTAGCATGGCCGCAAAGATCAACTTCTGTTGCCGGTGTAAACCATCTGATACTATATTGCCCTGATGAATTCAGAACAAATGCTGTTTCAGATAAATTATTTTCAGTTGCAATGTTCTGCATTACCTGAACATCTAAATCTTTTTCCAGGAGGCATACTCCGGCAGGATTGCCTCTAAAATTTTTTCCAGTAAATGCATTGATTTGAAAATAGGGAATACGCATGGTAGAATTTCAATTGGTTTTACTATATGGTTATTTCTATTTTGTTATTCTCAGGGTCAGTTACAATACACTCATAGTATCCATCTCCAGTAATTTTAGGTTCACTAATGATTTGAATACCTTCTGATTTAAGTTTTGCAAGCAGATCATTGACTGCATTTTTACTTCCTGTTGAAATGGCAATATGCCCCCATTCCTTTTCATCCTTACTTATAGTTCTGTAATCATCCTGCATTAACTCAATTTGGGCACCGGATGAGAATGTAAGGAAATATGAACTGAATCTCTTTTTCAAGTTAACATATTTATTACCGGCTTTTGCTTTGAATCTTGATACATAAAATTCTTTCATTTTCTCGAGATCAGTTACATACAAACCAGTATGCGAAATATTCCGTGTATCGTCTGGCCGAATAATAAAATACATAATAATTCCTGCAAGGAATATTGTTACCGAATTTGCCAAAATCATTGGAAGATCAGATCGGAGGATCCCATATATTAACCAGCCAATAATTCCAAAACAAAATAATCCAAACATTAAAGGCGATAAATCATTTGTAGATTTTGTGCGCCAGGTCTTGATGGCCTGGGGTAAAAAAGCACTTGTTGTCAGAACTGCTGAAGCAAACCCAACTATTTCAATTGTAGTAATCATAGTTAATAATTTAGCTAACAAAAATAAATTAAGCAGTTGAAGAAATTAGTGTATATTCGTTTTTTGTTAAAGAATTCCATATGCAGATCAGTTGTGTGATAATAACACTAAACGAAGAAAAGAATATTAAAAAGTGTATTCGATCAGTGAAATCAGTTGTTGATGAAGTAGTTGTTATTGATTCTTTATCGACTGACCGAACCAAGGAAATTTGCGAAAGTCTGGGAGCCAAATTTATTGAACATGAATGGGAAGGAATGATCGAACAAAAGAATTGGGCGGTAAAACAAGCAAAATTCCCCTATATATTATCATTAGATGCTGATGAAGTTCTATCTGAACAACTTGCAAAATCTATTAAGGAAGTAAAAGAAAACTGGACGCACGATGGCTATTATTTTAACCGCTTAACAAACTATTGCGGAAAATGGATCAGACATTGTGGCTGGTACCCTGATAGAAAATTACGTTTATGGGATAGCCGTATGGGACAATTTACTGGTTTTAATCCTCATGACAGGTTTGAAATGATTGATGGCGTAAAAATTAAATTTCTTAAAGGAGATTTATTGCATTATTCTTATCATAATCTTAGTCAGCATATAAGTCAGGCAAATCATTTTGCCAGTGTTGGCGCCAGGACAGGATTTAACAATGGTAAACGATCGAACTTTTTTTTAATATTGTTTAAACCAACCTGGAAATTTATTAGAGATTATATAATCAAGTTGGGATTTCTTGACGGTTATTTTGGATTTATAATATGTATTATTTCATCAAATGCTACATTTCTAAAATACATCAGACTCAAAGAAATAATTATGACGGAAAAAAAGAAAAAAGTGAGAACGAAGTCTTAATTGACTTAGGTATATTTCTCAACTATTGCCAATAATTTTTCTCTGTCTATTGGTTTTGCAAGATAGCCGTTAAATCCCTTACCCAGAATAGACTGTTCATCTTCAGTCCTTGCATATGCAGTTTGAGCAATAATAGGAGTATCGTTACCATTTCCTCTAATTATAGATGTCACCTCGTAACCGTTCATGCCTGGCATTTTAATATCCATTAAAATGAGATCAAACGTGGTTTCGAGACAAAGTTTTAGTGCATTTCTGCCATTTTTAGCCCAGTATATTTTCACATCTAATTTACGCATCATTGCTTTGAGCAACTCAAAATTCGACACCTCATCTTCGACAATGAGAATTGATTTTTGTTTCATAATTCAATCTTGAGGAGATTACATTTATGCTTTCCAAAAATGAAAATCAAGCAAAACAGGTATTTTCTAATAATAAGGAAGGAGTGTAAATACATAAACTCTAACATATATATATTCAAAATAACATTAAAAAATAGTAATTGTCAATATTCTACCCTCATTTTCTTAGCATTTTAAACAATTATTCAATCCAATTAAATAGTATGCCTTAGGTATTTCTATTCTGCATTTAATATTCAATTCTTCAAATCTGCCCTGTTTATTGAATATAAAGAGATTATTTCATTCAAAAACAAACTATAATTTACTAAATAAGGGTATTTTTTCAATTTTATTCTTTTTTCTTATCTAACCCCCCTTTTTTATAGGGGGTCTTATTTCATTTTTATCTTTTTTTTCATTTTTAACCTCATTTTTGATAGGGTATATTAAATAAATAAATATATTTGCAACGTGAATCAATTAATAACTTAATATTTTTAGCTATGAAAAATTTCAGGACATTATTTCTAGTATTAGTTATAGCGGCATTATTTGCTCCTATTTCTATTAAAGCACAGGAAGAAGAGGCAGCAGAAGAAAAAAGTTCACCTTTTTCAGTAGGAGCTGATTTGGTAAGTAGCTATGTATGGCGTGGTCTTAAATATGGGGGACCAGCTTTGCAGCCATATGTAGAATTTGGAGTTGGAGGTTTTTCTATTGGAGCCTGGGGCTCATTCGGAATCGGGCCAATTGATGAAGCTGTAAATGAAGCGGATCTTTATGCTGGATATAGCTTCGACTTTGGACTTTCCATTGGATTAACTGATTATTATTACCAGGGAAGTCCATATTTCCGTTACAGTACTGATTCAGCCAGTCATGCCTTCGAAGGAAATCTTGGGTATGAAATCGGTGGATTTTCTATTGCAGCCAACTACATTTTTAACGATGCAAGTAATGGTGCCGGATCACAGGGTGACGACATGTATTTTGAAGCTGGTTACTCCTTTTCTAACTTCGATATTTTCATTGGAGCTGGTGACGGATGGCATACATCAGACGGTGAGTTTAATATCTGTAACATCGGAATTAGTGCAAGTAAAGAGGTTCAAATTACTGAAAAGTTTGCATTACCGATAAGTGGAGCAGTTATCGTTAACCCCGAAGCTGAAGAATTCAATTTAGTGGTCGCAATTTCCTTCTAAGGAAAAATTAATCAATAACTAAACGGATACTTAAAATCCCGCTAAAAAAATTAATTAAAATATACTTCTTATGAAAAAAGTAGAAGCTATAATTCGAAAAACAAAATTCGATGAAGTAAAAGAGGCCCTCCATGAAGCAGGAATTGAATTTTTCTCTTTCTGGGATGTTCGTGGAGTTGGGAAAGCTACAGAAGCAAGAGTCTACAGAGGAATCAAGTACGATACAAGTACAATTGAACGTATCCTTATTTCCATATATATGAGAGATAAATTCCTTGAGTCCACAGTAAAAGCAATACTAAGTTCAGCAAAAACCGGTGAGGTTGGAGATGGTAAAATCTTCGTATCTGACATACAGGATTCTTATCGTATTCGAACTGAAGAAAAAGGAGATAAGAGCTTATATATTGAAGGTGAAGAATAAGAATTTGATATCTCGTATTAAATAAAAAATTAAACATTATGGAAGAAACATTGACAAACTTACCAGCAGCAGCAGCAGATGCTATCGTTGGTTTAGATATATCAATTAACAACGTTTGGTTGTTGGTAGCTACATTTCTTGTGATGTTCATGCAGCCCGGATTTGCACTTGTAGAGGCTGGATTTACACGCTCTAAGAACTCTGCAAATATTCTGATGAAGAACCTTATGGATTTTGCTGTCGGTTCTCTTACTTACTGGTTAGTAGGTTATTCAATCATGTATGGTGACTCAATTGGTGGATTATTTGGTAACCCAGCAACAAACTTCGCATTTAGCGTTGCCGAAGATAGCTATGGAGCCGGTTATTCAGATTATGCTGATATTATGTTCCAGACTGTTTTTGCAGCCACGGCTGCTACCATAGTATCGGGAGCAATGGCTGAAAGAACTAAATTCAACGCTTATCTTGTATTCAGTTTAGTTGTTTCTGTACTTATATATCCAGTTTCAGGTCACTGGACCTGGGGTGGAGGATGGCTCTCTGAGCTAGGATTCATTGACTTTGCCGGATCTACAATTGTTCACTCTGTTGGTGGGTGGATTGGATTGACTGGCGCAGCTATATTAGGACCACGAATTGGGAAATATGTTAACGGCAAAGCGAAAGCAATACCGGGTCACAACCTTGCATACGGTGCTCTCGGTGTATTTATTCTATGGTTCGGATGGTTTGGATTTAACCCCGGATCGGAATTAGCAGCTACTGAAGGTAGTACTTCCGCTATTGCCCGTGTTGCTTTGACAACAAACCTTGCGGCAGCAGCAGGTGCAGTTACTGCAATGTTAGTAGCATGGGCTCGTTATAAAAGACCAACCTTATCACTTTCACTCAACGGTGCCCTTGCAGGTTTGGTAGCAATTACAGCAGGTTGTGCTGCAGTTAGTCCAATAGGAGCAGTTATCATTGGAACAGTAGCAGGCTTTGTTCTTGTATTTGCTGTAGAATTTATCGATCAGGTATTGAAAATTGACGATCCTGTTGGTGCTATTTCTGTTCACGGTGTATGCGGTGCTTTAGGTACCTTAATGGTTGGATTACTTGCTACTGATGGTGGATTATTCTATGGTGGTGGATTCAAACAACTTGGAGTTCAGTTGGTAGGTGTCGTTTCAATTGGAGCCTGGGCCTTAGGAACCGGATTTATCTTATTCAAAATACTAAAAGCTACAAATGGATTGCGTGTGTCTCGTAGGATTGAAGAAGAAGGTTTGGATATTTATGAACATGGGGAAAGCGCTTACAATTAGTACATGAATCCCTATATTGTCTGAAGAAAAAGGCTGTTCCATTTTGGACAGCCTTTTTTATATACTAATAGAAACTGATTCCCAGCCTTATTGATAAGCGCTTATAATTTACTACCCCGTCAATATCTCCTAACCAGTAATCATATCGTGTATAATTCATTTTATTGTACCTGAATCCAATGGCCACAAAAAATGCGCCGATCTCAGAAAAAGGCAAAATAATTCCTAACTCAGCATTTGCCATAGGACCACCCGAAAAATCATCATAGGCAACAAAAAAGTCTGAAGGATCCTCAAGTGAAAAGGAGTATCCCCCCGACAAACCAAAAAACAAATTGTTGTTTTTTACCGGGTAATACGTTTTAATATTTAAAGCCAATGGCATGGTGGCTTCACTCAGTAATTCATATCCTATGACTCCACCTACAGCCAGATAAGTATTGAATCGATATCCGTGTTCAGTGAGTAAACTAAAGGGAGCTGTTTTGCTATTACTTGAAGATCCTACCAAAGCTCCAAACGAAGTATAATTTACATATCCTTTTACTTTTATTGTATTCCTTTTTTTGACTTTAGGTAGCTGTTCTGTTTTATCAACATCACTTTGGTTGTAAACAAAAATGCTTCCACAGCATGTTTCAATCTTCAGCACTTCGGAACTTTTCTCGATAATTTTACCTTTGATAATGCTGCCATTTTTTAAATATACTACATCTTCCAAGTCTTGAGCATTTAGCGAAACAGTTGATATCACTGATACAATTAAGATAATAATAAGTTGCTTCATGTTATAATTTATTAGTCAGTTGAATTAACAAAAATAGATACTCTGAATAAACTAGATGAAAATACATATAAGAAGGTTGCGAAGGAAAAAGATATTCCCGGACGCAACTTTTGATGAACAAAATCCATCATAGAGTAAACCTTTAATAATATAAAAAAAATGAAAAAACATATTCAACCTCTATTTCTGCTGATAATAACTATTACAGCCTTCTCATGTAAGGATAAATATGAAGAGACTTACATGGTTAATGAACCAGTCTACCTGGCTTATGATGAACTACGTGCACCACTTAATGTAAAATCAGCACAGGACATTATCCAACCCGGTAAGTTATATTTTAAAGACAACTTCATTTATGTTAATGAATACATGGAAGGAATTCATGTTATCGACAACCGGGATCCTTCGAAACCTAATGCAATTAAATTCATTGAGATACCTGGAAATGTAGACATGGCTATAAAAGGAAATATTTTGTATGCCGATTCTTATGTTGATCTGGTTGCCATTGACATCAGCAATCTGGATGATATAAAAGAAGTTGCCAGAGTAGAAGATGCTTTTCCATATATGATACCTGAATATACTGATGGAGTTTTAGAAGAAGTTTCTGAAGAGAAAGGCATTGTTGTTGGTTGGAAGAAAGTTGCAAAGACAGAAGAAATAAATCCAAATCAATCTAATTACCAGTATTATCCCTATTACGATGTGATGTATTTCACTGAAACCTCAAATGTACGCAGCGTTAATACCGGCAGTGCCGATCAAAGCTTCGGAATTGGAGGCTCAATGGCCCGTTTTACTATTTCTTCCGATTATTTGTATGCTGTTGACTATTCCATGTTAAAATTGTTTAATATTTCAGATCTAACTGATCCGGTCTTAGAAAGTCAGTTGAATATTGGATGGAATATTGAAACCATATTCCCCTACAATAACAAACTTTTTATTGGCACAATGACCGGAATGCTTATATACAGTTTGAACGACCCTGCAAATCCTGAATTCGTTTCTCAATTTTCGCATATAAACAGTTGTGACCCGGTGGTTGTTGAGGATGACTATGCCTATGTAACCTTAAGGTCAGGAAACCTTTGCGGAGAAAGTGAAGATCTTCTGGATGTAATTGATATCAGCAATATTCATAATCCTTTTCTGGTAAAAGAATATCCTATGGTTGAGCCATTTGGGCTGGGCATTGATAATTCAATACTGTTTGTTTGTGATGGCTCTGCCGGCTTAAAAATCTACAACGCTGAAGATCCACTAAACATTACAGCGAATAAACTGATTGAATATCACAACATCAATGCATTTGATGTAATACCACTTGGAGATGTGTTGTTAATGATTGCTGTTGAAGGTCTTTATCAGTATGATTATTCAGATCTGGACAGTATTCATCAACTAAGTTATATTCCTATTTACGCTGCTGCTGTCAATTAGAGCATAATATCATAATGAATCAATAAACCCGCTAAGAATTTTTAGCGGGTTTATTCATTTTTATTATTTTGAGGATTATTTGTTATTGATCCATAACAAATACCTTAGGAAAATCCTATATTTTATTTACTCATAGAAAGAAATTCCTGCACAAAGCATTAAGTACTGGTTTCTGTAACCACTATTTACCTCCATCAAACCCCAATGATATCTTGCCTTAACTATGTTTTAAAACTGTTTTATTATGTGTTATGAATTACATAATTCCATTAGGAATTGACGCTTTGCTATCCTTTTACTTACTAACATAAAAAAAGAGCATCCTTTAGAATGCTCTTTATCTTACTTATATAAAAGAGTGATTAAGGTTTCGGGTAATTTTCTATCACCTTAAGGTTTTCTTTAATTACATCATCAGGTAGTTCATAATCAGCAAGTTCACCTGCAAAATATTTATCATATCCTAAAAGGTCCATTAATCCATGTCCGGAGAAGTTAAATACAATCACTTTTTCTTTTCCTTCTTCCTTTGCTTTCTTAGCTTCTCTGATGGTTGCTGCTATTGCATGTGTTGTTTCAGGAGCAGGAATGATTCCTTCAGTTTTTGCAAACAAAACACCTGCCTTATAACACTCAAGTTGGTGAATTGCCAAAGGATTCATAAGCCCGTCTTTCACAGCCCTGCTTACCAATGGAGACATACCATGATACCTTAATCCACCGGCATGAATTGGTGGTGGCATAAATTTATGACCCAGAGTATACATTGCCACAAGAGGTACCATTTCAGCAGTATCACCATTATCATATGCATAAGGCCCTCTGGTTAATGTAGGACAAGAAAATGGTTCAACAGGAATAATATCAATGTCGGCACCATTTATTTTATCGTATACAAACGGGAATGATAATCCGGCAAAGTTACTTCCACCACCTGCACAGCCAATAATAACATCAACTTTCTTTTCTCCAGCTTTTTCTAACTGCTTCTTGGTTTCAAGTCCGATAATTGTTTGATGCAAACAAACAAAATTGGTAACACTTCCAAGCGAATACCTGGTCTGCCCTGTTTGATCAGTAACTGCCTGTTCAATTGCTTCACTGATGGCTATTCCAAGACTTCCCGGAGTATTCGGATCTTTTTCAAGAATAGATTTTCCAAACTGCGTTTCCATACTTGGGCTGGCAACACAATTGCCTCCCCAGGTTTGCATCATCAATTTTCTAAAAGGTTTCTGGTCAAAACTGATTCGTACCATGAATACTTTACATTCAAGTCCTACAAGTGAACATGCAAAGGATAAAGCACTCCCCCACTGTCCGGCACCGGTTTCAGTAGTAAGTCTTTTTATTCCAAACTCTTTGTTATACCAAGCTTGTGCAACCGCAGTATTTGGTTTATGACTTCCGGCAGGAGACAAACTTTCATTTTTATAATAGATTCTGGCAGGAGTACCAATAGCTTCTTCAAGTTCATAAGCCCGGTGTAATGGAGCAGGTCTCCATCTTGTAAGCAATTCCAATACCCCTTCCGGAATATCGATCCATCGCTCTGTACTGTATTCCTGTTCTACAAGGTTCATTGGGAATACGGGTCCCCAGGCTTCAGGGGGCACCGGTCCGTCAGGACTCATGTAAGGTGGTACTTTAATGTCTGCTGCAAGATTATACCATTGACGAGGCATCTCATCCTCGCTCAAATAAATTTTTCTTTGTCTAGTCATTTTATAGTGCAATTAGGGTTAATTATATACAAAGGAGCTTGACAAAAATAGTTTTTCAATACAAAAATCCAAAGCTATTCGTCCAAAGCTTTGAAAATTTATTCATTTTTATTGGATTTATATTAATTCTAAGACTGATTAGTTGAAGAGTTGATAAGATGAAAGTTTTGATTGCGCGCAGGCGGCTGGTTACTGGGTGCTAGTTCATTTAAAAGTTTCACTTACGACTTATCACTTATCACTTGTCACTTGTGACTTATCACTTATCACTTAATACTTCCAAC
>CAYWBC010000024.1:38099-51885 GCA_964456285.1 uncultured Bacteroidales bacterium | reverse complement strand
AATGTTACTTTCAAAACCGATCGCTTTGATATAATGCAAAACATAAAAAATAGCCAGTTTGCACAACCTCTGTTTGAATTTTCAGGTGCTTGTGCAGGTTGCGGTGAAACTCCTTATGTAAAACTTATCACTCAGCTCTATGGCGATCGTATGATCGTTGCCAATGCAACAGGTTGTTCATCCATTTATGGTGGTTCAGCACCCTCAACACCCTACTGTACAAATGCAGAAGGTAAAGGTCCGGCATGGGCGAATTCACTGTTTGAAGACAATGCTGAATATGGATACGGATTTACTTTAGGAGTAAATAAAATGCGTGATCGGATTGAACTGAAAATGAAAAAAGCCCTTGAAGAAGGAAAAATTGCAGCAGGAACAAAAGATGCTTTTGTAGAATGGATTGAAGGCAAAGTAGATGCAGAACAATCTAAAGCAGCATCAGCAAAAGTTGGTGCCGCATTGAAAAAAGAAAAGGAACCTGTAGCTAAAGAAATATTGGATCTTCAGCATTACCTGATCAAAAAATCTGTTTGGGTATTTGGTGGCGATGGCTGGGCATATGATATTGGTTATGGCGGCCTTGACCATGTACTTGCATCGGGCGATGATATCAATGTATTGGTATTGGATACTGAAGTATATTCCAATACTGGAGGACAGGCTTCAAAATCTACTCCTGTAGGAGCTGTTGCTAAATTTGCTGCATCAGGGAAGAAAGTACGTAAGAAAGATTTAGGTGCCATGGCAATGACTTATGGCTATGTTTATGTAGCACAAGTGGCTATGGGTGCAAATATGGCTCAATACCTTAAAGCTCTTAAGGAAGCGGAAGCTTATCCCGGACCATCACTGATTATTGCTTATTCGCCATGTATTAATCATGGATTAAGGGCAGGAATGTCAAAATCGCAGCTAGAACAAAAAACTGCTGTTGATGCCGGTTACTGGCACTTATTCCGCTTCAACCCAATGCTTGAGAAAGAAGGTAAAAATCCGTTCCAACTTGATTCTAAAGAACCAACATGGACGGGATTCCAGGACTTCCTTAGCGGTGAAGTGAGGTATACTTCATTGAAAAAAGCATTCCCGAAAGAAGCTGCTGAATTGTTTATTGCGGCAGAAGAGAATGCCAAATGGAGGTACGAAAGTTACAAACGCCTGGCAGCTATGGATTTTACTAAAGAATAGAATTTATTGCTTATATGTTCCAAAAGGGGATGGATATTTCCATCCCCTTTTTATTTGTCATATTTCAAGCTTATTAGTATTATCGCAAAAGTTTTTTATTCAAATGATTTATGAGCAGAATTCTTGCCATCGATTATGGTCAAAAGAGGGTAGGATTGGCAGTTACTGACCCGGAGCAAATCATTGCAAATGGATTGGAGACGGTGAGGGCTCATGATATCATAGAATTTCTGGGTGAATATTTCGAAAATGAAGAGGTTGAGCTTGTTGTCATAGGCTATCCAAAGCAGATGAACAATACACCTTCAGAATCTGTTCGGTATGTGAATGCTTTTATTTCTTTTTTTGAAAAAAAATTCCCGGATAAAAAGTATTTTTTGATGGATGAACGCTTTACTTCTAAAATGGCCTTTCAGGCTATGATAGATGGAGGGCTTGGAAAGAAAAGAAGACAGGATAAAGCATTAATAGATAAGGTAAGTGCAACAATTTTACTGCAATCTTACCTTGAAATGAAAGACAAGAATTTAAATTTCAAATAGTATGATCTATCCCATTGTAGTATACGGGTCACCTCTACTAAGAAAGATTTCAAAGGAAGTTGACAAAGATTATCACGGATTGAAAAAGTTACTTGATGACATGTGGGAAACCATGTACGTAAGTGATGGTGTTGGACTTGCAGCACCACAGATAGGCAAATCTATTCGGATATTCATAATTGACGCTACTGCTCTTGATGAAGAAGATCCCAGCCTGAATGGATTCAAGAAAGCTTTTATAAATCCAAAAATTATTGAGGAAAAAGGTGACATTTTCACTTTTACAGAAGGATGTCTGAGTTTGCCAAATATACGAGAGAGTGTAGACAGACCTGGAAAAATACGAATACAGTATTACGATGAAAATTTTAAGTTCTTCGATGAAAAATACGATGGTGTAAGGGCCAGGGTAATACAACACGAATACGATCACCTTGAAGGCATACTATTTGTTGACAAAATAGCTCCTCTGAAGAAAAAATTATTGAAGGGAAGGCTGAATGATATTGCTAAAGGCAAAGCTAATGTGGCTTATAAGACGAAGCTTATGAAGTAGGTTTTCTCTATACCCTGACAGGGTATGTAATTCAAGTACATTAGTTTAAAGCAGTAAGCGAGGCTAAAAGGTATATCTACTCTGTCAAAGTATAAGCTTTTTCCCAATGCAGTAATAATAAGCCCCAAAAAAGAACTCCCTCTTTTTTATATTCGATAAATCTTTTTTCATCATGGCATATATTTCCAGACTATTCTGATGTCCTGCACGTGTTCCTCCAAATTTTTTGGCAAGAAAAATAGTAAGGGGATTAAATACAGCAAGTATTCCGGAAGCTAATTGCATATCGCCAATAATAATTTCACCTCCTGTTTTCACATGCCTTAGTAAATTGTGGTATGCCATTTTATACTCCGGAATTATGGACATTCCAAGTGTGCAAACTCCGGCATCAAACTTTTCTTTAAATATATTTTCAAATTTGGTTATATCGGCTTCTATCAATTCGATATTTTTCCAATTATTTTTTTTAATTTTCTGTTTTGCTAGATTTAACATCTCTGCAGAAAAATCGACAGCAGTAATTTTGCCCTCTTTACCAATTTTATTTAGTAAATAGGGAAAATCTAATCCTGTGCCACAGCAAAATACCAAAACTCTTTCACCTTTTCTTAGTGAGGATTCATTGAAAGCTTTCTTTTTCCATTTCAGAAAAAACGGGGGCATGGAAAAATCATATTTTCTGGCTACCTTGCCGGAGTAGATACCCTTCACCTTAATTGAATCTAAATTCATCTTAGTATTTGTTTTCAGGTTAAAATCAAAAATAGAACTAATAGAATCTCTAGGCAAAGGGAAATCGGTGAGGAGTACATATGCATCGATGAATGATGATTGGTTCATTGCAAACAAACAAAAAAGGGAGCTTATAGGCTCCCTTTTTTTATAAATGTGTTGAATCTATCTAACAGGATATTTCACCAATATTTCATCCGATTTTAAAAGTAGGTCAATGTATTGAGCTCTTTTGTATACAAAAGGATCGTTGATGTTTTTGTTTGATAGCTTGCCTCTGAAATCACTAAGTGATTTGTATCCTTTGCTATCCATCCAGTCGTTCAGGTCCTTAATAATGGTGCTTATGTAATCAATCTTGTTTTTGTAAATAGTACTTACTACCTGCACACAATCAGCACCTGCAAGTATCATTTTTGCAACATCTTTACCAGTGAAAATTCCTGTATTGCTGCAAAGACTGGCTTTTACATTTCCATGCAACAGTCCGGCAAAACGCAATGGAAGACGATTGTCTTCAGGTGCGCTTAAATTGAATGGAGTATAATGTTCTTCCTTGTCCATGTCAATTTCAGGTTGAAATAAACGGTTAAAAAGTACGCATGCATCAGCTCCTGCGGTGTCTAATTTTGAAACCAGGTTAAGTGGATTGGCATAAAAGGGACTCAGTTTTACACTTACAGGAATGCTAACGGCATTTTTAACCGCTTTTAAAATATCTACCTGGGTTTCAATTACAGTACGACCATCAAAATCAATATCGCGCGGAACATAGTAAAAGTTAAGTTCCAATCCATCTACTTCCATCTCTTCAATACGCTTGGCATAATCGACCCATGAATCTTTTAATATGGCATTCAAACTGGCAATAACCGGTATCTTTATTGTTTTTTTCACGCGAGCAAGATTGAACAGATGTTCTTCAGGCCCGGCATGTTCAATGTTTGGGAAAAGATTGATCATCTCTGCATTACGTTCACTGTATTCATGCAATTTGTCATCAAGCTGTGCATTTTCAAGCTGTATTTGTTCTTCAAACAAAGATTTGTAAACAATGGCTCCTGCACCGGCCTCTTCAATTTTCTTTACATTTTCAATGTTGTTGACAAGATTACAGGCTCCAACAATAACCGGGTTTTTTAACTCAATACCCATATAACTAGTCTTCAAATTTGCCATATTCTATTCTTTTAATTTATTTTGATTTGCAACTAATATGATAATTTTTTCAATTGTAATGCGAAGGTAAGAGAATAGCTCTAAATTAAAAGATTCTTATATTGTTTTTCGCAATGGAAAATTACTTAATTTTTGTAAATTTCCCATATTATTAGTACAGTTTAGAACATTTCTTAAAGAGCGTTATAGGTAATGAATTCGCAGTTTGATTTCAAACAGATTCCATTTGTTCGTATCCTGATACCATATATTGCAGGACTTATTGCCGTTTCGGTATTTCCTGAACATTTTTTTAGATTGTTACTATCCTTCATCGTCCTTTCAATATTGTTAGTATGCATAAGGATATCATCTTTATTGCCTGACTATTTTAGGATTATTTCAGGAATCATTCTGTTCAATGGGTTTTTTATTTGCGGCCTGTTATCATTGTCCCTTGCTATTGAACATCATTCTTTTCCTGACAGGAAAATATCAGTATGCGGAATTGTCAAAAACAAACCAGAGGCAAAAGAAAATACCATACAGATTGATTGCAGTGTGCAAGAGTATTCTGATCAGGATAAAATTGTGGAAGCAAATGAAAATGTACGTTTATATGTTTCAACTGAAGCTTTGTTTCAGATTCCACACATTGGAGATTCAATTTGTTTTACTGCAAAACTACAGCCATTGAAGAACAGGGGTAATCCCAAGGAATTTGATTTTGTCAGCTATATGCGCAATTTGAAAATACACTATTCAGGATATGTTTTGTATGATGATGTTCACTTTGGAGGTAAATCTGAGAAGTATAAAGTTCGAAGGCTGGCTTCTTCAATACAAAGAAAGATAATAGCCAGGTTTTCTGATTATTCAATAAAGGATGACGAGCTGGCAATACTTTCCGCACTTGCTGCAGGAAATAGAAAATTTTTGGGTGATGAAATAAAAAGCAAATATGCAATTGCCGGAGCAATGCATGTTTTAGCTGTATCAGGATTGCATGTGGGAATACTATTTCTTTTTCTAAACTTCATTTTATGGAGAAGAAATCAGACCAGATTGTTCAGGATTTTAAGATTAGTGGCAATTTTATTTGCCATTTGGTTTTTTGCCTTAATAACAGGATTATCCTCATCAGTTGTCAGGGCGTCACTTATGTTTTCCTTGTTCCTTTTAGGGAAATGTTTTAACAGACAAACAAATCCTTATAATATCCTGGCAGCTTCTGCCCTAATAATTTTAGTTATTGATCCCCTTGAATTATTCAAGGTAGGATTTCAGTTTTCCTACCTTGCTGTAATTGGTATCTTGTATTTTCAGCCCAGGTTATTCAATTTAATCAGTTTTAAATATGCAGTTTTTGACCGGATATGGCAATTAATTTCTGTGAGTATTGCAGCGCAAATCTCTATTCTTCCTCTGAGCTTGTATTATTTCCATCAGTTTCCGGTATATTTCTGGTTAAGCAATATTTTTGTCATTCCCCTGGTGTGGCTTATCATGGTTTTTACAATATTGTTTTTTCTTTCAACCAGCATTGACTTGCTACAAGAATGGATATCAATGGCGTTGAATGCCTTATTGAAGATTCTAAATGCTATCATTGAGCTGGTTAATGAACTTCCTTTTGCAGCTATTTCCAATATCAGGTTTGAGGCATCACACTTGTTCGCTGCATACTTTTTAATGTTGATTTTATGGTTTTCAGCATTATATCATAAGCGAATATATTTTATTTATTCAATTGGCTTCGGAATTGCATTATTCCTTCTTATTAATATCTTAAGCTATAATAAATTCGAGAGTAGGAGGGAAGTACTGGTTTATAATTATGGAAATTCAACTGTTGTAAGTTTTATAAATGGACACAAGCATTTGTTACTTCATAATTCAGAAAGCTCGAGGGATAGCGATAACATTGAAAGGTGGAATCAAAATTTTCAGATCGGAAGACAAGTCGTAAATGATACTGAAAAAATAAACTTCAGAAACATTCCCTATGGTTCAGTTATTAAAGGAAAGGAAATTGAAATAAAGCCGACAGAATCAGGGATAGACATCCATTATTTCAATAAAAATATCAAACTGGTTGAGGGAGATTTATTGTCATTCATAGACAATGGCAGCTGCACAGTAAATAATACCGACTTATTAATATTGGGAAATAATCCGGCATATCCCTCACAATTGAATTTTACTCATCCATTGCCTGAAAAAATTATAATAAGCAGGCATATTTCTAAAAATAAGAGTCAGGCATGGGACAAATTTGCATACAATAATGAAATTGATTTATTTTCTGTTCCAATTCATGGAACCTACCATCTTGTACTGAATAGAATAAAGTCATATTCATTAATAAAATTCATGAAATAAATTGCTGGATCAAGCTGCATAATTGAGTATTAATTACCTTACAAACAACATAATAGCTCTTATTTTTAATAGAAAAGTAAGATTCTTTTAGTTTATTCTTTTAAGAATAGTTTACTTTGTCAGGATTTTTTTAAGAGACAAGTTCGATGAAAATCATAGTTGCAGGTGCAGGCGCGGTAGGATCTCATTTGGCTAAGATGCTTAGCCAGGAAAACCATGATATTGTTCTAATTGATCCTGATGAGGACAAACTCCGGCAAGTAGGTGCTAATCTAGATGTGATGACCCGGGCAGGGTCTGCTACTTCAATATCTGATCTTATGGATTGTGGAGTTAAGAAGGCTGATTTGTTTATTTCTGTTGCCCGAAACGAAGAAACCAATATTACTGCATCTATATTAAGCAAGCGCCTTGGAGCGCAAAAAACCATTGCACGCATTGACAACCAGGAGTATTTGTATGTGAAACACAGGGAACACTTTACCAGTATGGGTATTGATTATATGATTTATCCTGAGAAGATTGCATCCAAGGAGATTGTTGGTCTGTTGCATCAAACAGGGAGTACTGATATAGTTGATTTTTCAGGAGGGAAATTGTCTTTGTTTGTTGTGAAAATTGACGATGATTCAAAAATATCCAACAAAAGTTTGTATGAGATCAGTAAAGAAGAAGTAGATCAAGAATTTAGAGCTGTAGCTATTTCTCGCGATGGCAAAACCATTATACCAAATGGAGATTTTGTAATCGAAATAGGCGATTTCATTTACGTTATTGCCACTCACGTTGGAATTGAAAATTTGCTGGAGCTATCGGGCAAGAAAAAATACGAAGTAAGGGACATAATGATTCTCGGAGGAAGCAGAATTGGTATGCTAACTGCAAAAGACCTTGGGAATCAGGCCAATATTAAGCTGATTGAAAAGGATAGAGAAAAGTCTTACAGGCTATCAAATATGTTGAATAATACCCTTGTAATAAATGGAGATGGGAGAGATGTGAATATGCTGACAGAGGAAGGGCTTGAGAATATGGATGCCTTTGTAGCAGTTACTGGTGACTCTGAAACAAATATCCTTTCCTGTCTGCTGGCAAAAAAACTGGGGATTAAAAAAACCATTTGTGAAGTGGAAATCCTTGATTATATTTCGCTGGCAGAGAATATGGGAATTGATACAATAATTAATAAGAAATTGATTGCTGCCAGTCGTATTTTCCGCTTTACTTCTGCTGAATTCGTATCTTCAGTGAAATGCCTTACCGGGACCGATGCTGAAGTAATGGAATTTGATGTTAAACCAGAATCAAAAATTACATCTGCATCACTTAACCAGTTAAGTTTTCCTAAAAATTCATTGGTTGGTGGTGTAATAAGAGGTGAATCCAGTTTTATAGCTAATGGGTATACACTCATAAAGCCTGGCGATAAAGTGGTGGTATTTACTCTTCCTTCGGCAATTTCCAAAGTAAATAAATTCTTCAATTAATCTTATGGTTAATTTTCGGATTGTAGCCTTTGTTTTAGGAATATTATTGATTTTGGAGGGCGCATTTATGCTTTTAGCTGCGCCTGTTTCAATGTATTTTCAGGATACTGACGCATTGTATATTTTTCTTTCATCATTTATAACTGCTTTTGCCGGATTCTTACTTTGGGCAATTTTCAGAAATTGCAGTAAAAATGTTGGAAAAAGGGAAGGATATTTAATTGTAAGTGTTGGCTGGATATTGTTTTCTTTTTTCGGTTCTATACCGTTTATAATGAGTGGTGCAATACCTTCTTATTCTGATGCGTTTTTTGAAACAATATCAGGATTTACAACAACAGGGGCATCTATTCTGAATGATATTGAATCCCTGTCACATGGGCTATTATTTTGGAGAAGCATGACTCAATGGCTTGGTGGGATGGGGATAATCGTACTTTCATTGGTTATACTTCCAACATTGGGAATTGGAGCAATGCAGTTATTTATTGCTGAAGTGCCGGGCCCTACACCTGATAAATTGCATCCCCGTATTAAAGAAACAGCAAAACGTTTGTGGGCAGTTTATTTTATTATTACTTCACTCGAAGTGATTTTTCTTCTGTTTGGCAAAGACATGACTCTGTTTGATGCAGTTTGTCATTCTTTTACAACACTCGCTACCGGAGGATACTCTACAAAGCAGGCAAACATTGCATTCTATCAAACTCCTTACGTTCATTATGTAATCACTTTCTTTATGATAATGGCGGGGATAAACTTTGCACTTACCTATTTTGCAATGCATTTGAATTTTAAAAATATATGGAAAAATGAGGAGTTCAGGGCATTTCTTACTTTCATTGGAATATTTACAATTGCCATAACTCTGGTTTTGGTAATTTCTAATCCGGATCAGAGCATAGAAAAATCATTCAGGGATTCACTTTTTCAGGTGGTTTCCATTATCACAACTACCGGGTTTGCAACTGTAGATTACCTTCAATGGATGCCTTCAGCAATTGTTCTCCTTCTGATACTTATGTTTTTTGGAGGCTCTTCCGGATCAACCGGTGGTAGTATAAAAATTGTGCGAATAGTATTGATATTAAAAAATGGATGGATCGAATTGAAACGTTTGATTCATCCCAATGCTATAGTTCCTGTAAGACTTAATCGTGAGGCAGTAAAGCCAGAGATTATTACTAATGTACTTGCCTTTGTTTCTGTTTATATTTTAATCGCTGTGGTAGGTGTAATTGTTGTTGCATTTATGGGCTATGATTTGGAAACATCTATTGGATCTGTTGCCGCAACTCTTGGAAATATTGGCCCTGGAATTGGTAAGGTGGGCCCAACATTTAATTTTTCGATTTTCAATGATTTTACAAAATGGTTTCTATCATTTCTTATGCTTGTAGGCAGATTAGAGCTTTTTACGGTTTTGGTATTATTTACACCTACCTTCTGGAAAAAGTAAATTTTACTCTTCAAAAATTCCTTCGCCCTGGCGTAATACTACAAATATATCCTGAGTACAGTCTATAACAGTTGAAGGCACATTCTTGCCATAACCTCCATCAATTACCAAATCAACTTGTTGTCCCATGTTTTCATGAATGAGTTCAGGATCGGTTGTATAATCTATTAACTGATCAACATCGTGAATGGAGGAGGTAAGAATAGGATTATTTAGTTCTTTGACAATCTGCAATGGGATATTATGATTGGGGATCCTTATTCCTACGGTTTTTTTCTTATTCTTAAATATTTTTGGAACATTGTTATTTGCAGGAAGAATAAATGTAAATGGCCCTGGCAGATACTTTTTCATCAATTTAAAAGTCTGATTGTTTATGTGCCTGGTATATGACGATAATTGGCTAAGATCATAACAAATAAAAGAGAAATTGGCTTTTTCAAGTCGTACTCCTTTAATTCTGGCTATGCGTTCTACAGCTTTAGACTTTGTTATATCACAACCTAAACCATATACGGTATCTGTAGGATAAATGATAACTCCACCCCGTCTAAGTATATCAACTGCTGCCCGTATTTGCCGTTCACCAGGATTATCGGGATGGATTTGTAAAAGCATCTAAAAGTATTTTAATAGAAAACATACCCGTAATTAGACAAGGATCTGAATTTAGTATTTGAATAATATGTTTTTTCAGATGCACAAATTCCTCTAGCGTCATAGGTGTAATTCTTCACATTAAATTCTTCATCCGGATTGCGTCGCCATTTAAACTCCAGAAGGTTGTTGTTAAGACTAAACAGGTATTCTTTTTTGAGGTATTTTTTCTTGGCAAGAGTTTCTTCATATACTTGAACAAGATTTCCTTTCGTATCATAAATATTTGATATTCTGTAATAAAATTTACCGGCTCTTGTTTTTTCTTCTACAACTACTTGCGAATCTTCATTATAACTGAAAGTCTTATTCTCTAGCTCCCTGTTATCAACACTCATCAAGGTTTCTTGAATAATATTTCCCTTGCCGTCATATACCAGTTTTAATTTTGATGTTAGTGTTTTGCCTTTTAAATAAATACTTACTGTAGCATTATTCCCAGAATGTTCATAAACTAATTTTTCTTCAATATTATTCTTAATGAATCGAATTATTTCCAAAGGTTTCCCATCAGATGTATAGGAATAAGTTGTTTTGAAATTTTCATCTCCACTGTATCCGGCTTCAAGAACAGTTTGTCTTCTATTGTTATAACTTGATTCTTTTTTGTATTTGCTGTTGTTGCTCTCTCTTTCGTAAAGTATTCGGTTTCCATCATCGTCATATTCATATTTTTCCCAGCCACTAACATCGCCTTTTGAGTTGAAATATTGTTTCTCAAGCAATTCACCTTTTGTTGAATAAGTAGCAATACTTGCCTTTTGCCCTTCCTCAGCAGGAGTACCATTCTGGTACTTATGATCAAACTGAATCTTAGATTTTATGTTATTGCGTAAAACAATTTGTTTTTCTCGTTCTTCCAGTGTCTGTCCGCCAATATAATTTGAAAGAGAAAGAAACAATATGATTGTAATGAGCCAAAAGGGTTTCATTTGATAGATGAAGTTATTTATTAATTAAAATACACAATGTAATGATGAATGTTAGATTTTAAGTCTAATATAATAATTTTTCTACTCCTGAGGCTTATCATTAGGCCATCTCTAATAATTGTTTAATACTTTTCGATGTTTTCATCTTCAATATTCCAGTACTCCTCCTCATAAAATTCTGTATCATCTTCTGTATCCTCATATTTCCATTTTCCAAAATTAGGTGGAGGGCCATATCGTTTGTAATAGAGCGCAAGAATTATACCAGCTGCCATACCTGTTAAGTGTCCTTCCCATGAAATGCCTTCCTCAAGCGGGAAAATACCCCATACCATACTTCCATAAAGAAATGCTACCAACATAGAAATTGCCAGGAGGTGAGAGTTTTTTCTAATAATTCCGCTAACAAAAAGAAAAGCTCCCAGGCCATAAATTATTCCGCTGGCGCCAATATGATAGGCTTCTCTCGCAAAAAACCAGAGCCAGAAATTGTGAATAAAAAAAATCAGGAAGAATACCTTATAGGATATTTCACTGTAGAAATAGAAAAGTGTAAGGCAAAGAATAAATAACGGAATACTGTTGTTAACTAAATGTTCCCAGTTGCCATGGATAAATGGAGCAAATAGTATTCCACGCAAACCCTTAATATCAAGAGGGTATAATCCATAAGCAGAAAAATCGCCATCAGATATAATTTCCACTCCTTTCACCAGCCAGAGTATTGCTACAAACAGAAGCGGAAACCAGAGAGAATGGAAGAACTTAACTTTTTCAAATTTTTTATCGTCCAAGTGCTTACAGTTTATTAGTGAGACTCAAATTTCAAAAGTGAAACGAATTGAAAATTGTAAGTAGAACTAATCCCGATAGCGAAGCGTATCGGAATCAATGAAATCAAAGCTCCAATGCTTGCATTGGAATAAAGAATACTCATTTTAATATACCTGGTCATCTTACTGCGAGATTGTTCATCTCAAATTTAGTTGCATTTTTCACAATACCAAACCCCAGAAGAATGCTATATGCAATGCCTGTGCTTTTATTTTAGATATGAATGGTATAAAAGACCAATATTGAAAATCAGTGTTTTAAGAATTAGAAATAGCTTTCTGGATCATACAGAGCTATTTTATGGTATATTAATAAGGCTGAAAGCCTTAAATAATCTAGCCCAAGGCATCGTCTTGAGCACAGATAATCATATATGACGTGGCAGGTTCACACTTTAATTGAAAATCCATCATTATCTGCCACGAATTTCCATTACATTTTTTATGAGGCATACAAGATAGCTCAGTTAAAAAGCAGCAGTAATATTATGAATTGGATTCCGGCGGCATACCAAATATGGCTTTTCATTTAGGATTCTGCTTGCCGTGATTTACCTTTTAGCATATTACCCAGGGCAAACTCCCTATGCAGCAATTTATGAGCATAATTTTGATTAAAAGCTTGTTTTTATCTTAGAATTCTCAAAGGCGTTGCCCGGGGTTATTGATGGTTCACCTCTTCAGGGCTCTTGGTCCTGTATTGCCTGGTTTAACAGGGCTGCGCCCTATCCTAATGCTATGGCCCTTTCAGGGCCGGATTGCTGCATGCTAAAATTAACAATTGTAGACTTCGAACACTCGAGGGCGATGCCCTGGGTTAATATATTTAGGGCCTATAGCCCTAATATCTATAGTTAAAAAGGCATTATATTCTAAGAGAAATCCGATATTCTTGATGTAGGATTATACATTTCGCCAAGTTCCATGGTCTGAATTAAAATAAAAAAACCCCAAAGTTAATTTTGGGGGTTGATATAGTTGATTTACTATATTTTATTTATTCGGACGCAATTTACGTACTGCTAAACCTGTTGCCCAAATTTCTGATTCACGAAGTTCTTTAAGTTCTTTACCAAGTTGATCTTTATAATCAACGGCTCCTGTTGAATCAAGAACTCTTGTGCATTCTTCACCAGATTTTACTTTATTATACAATTCGTTGAATACCGGAAGGGTTGCATCTTTGAATTTAGGTCTCCAATCCAACGCACCTCTCTGAGCTGTAGCAGAACAATTGGCATACATCCAGTCCATACCGTTTTCATCAACAAGACGAATCAGACTTTGTGTCAATTCTTCAACAGTCTCATTAAATGCTTCACTCGGACTATGGCCATTTTCACGTAATACCTGGTACTGAGCATCCATTATCCCTGCAAGAGCTCCCATAAGGACACCTCTTTCACCAGTAAGGTCTGAAAATACTTCATTTTCAAAGGTGGTTGGGAAAAGATATCCTGATCCTATAGCTATACCGAGAGCCAGGGTTCTGGCTTCTGCTTTTCCTGTATAATCCTGGAAAACAGCATAACTTGAATTAATTCCTGCTCCTGCAAGGAAATTCCTGCGTACGCTTGTTCCGGATCCTTTTGGTGCACAAAGGATAACATCAATATTTTTCGGAGGAATTACTCCGGTCTGGTCTTTATATGTTATTGAAAACCCATGAGAAAAATACAATGCATCACCTTCATTTAAACATTCTTTTAAAGCAGGCCATACAGCTCGCTGTGCTGCATCAGAAACCAGGTATTGAATAATGGTTCCTTTTTTTGCGGCTTCTTCTACTGGAAATAGTGTTTCACCCGGAACAAATCCGTCGCGTACTGCTTTGTCCCAGTCTTCTTTAAATTCAGG
>CAYWBC010000024.1:13022-38089 GCA_964456285.1 uncultured Bacteroidales bacterium | reverse complement strand
AAATAATGTTTTACCAGGTACCCAGCCATCAGCAACAGCTCTATCCCAGTCAGCCTTAAAATCGGGTGATTGACCAATGATAACATTAATGCCATTGTCTTTCATGTTTAAAGCCTGTGCCGGACCTTGAACACCATATCCAATTATTGCAATGGTTTCATTTTTTAGTACTTCTTGTGCTTTCGACAGAGGGAATTCGTCGCGGGTAATAACCGTTTCTTCAACTCCTCCAAAATTAATTTTAGCCATGATTTTTAAATTTATTTATTTGATTTTCTATAATTTAATTTCACTATCAATTTCGCGAAGATAGTTGGTTAATAATTCTTCGCTAAGTTTTGTTACTGCAACTCTTCCTGAACGGGTAAATTGTTTCACTCCAAAATCAGAGAGTTGGTCGAATAAATCCTGAGTTTCATCCTTATGACCGGTTTTTTCTATGACTGTATACTCGGGCATAACTTCCAGAATTCTGGCGTTGTGTTTTCGTATAATCTCCTCCAGCTTGTTACTCTGAAGCAATTCCTCCGTGGGTACTTTATACAGTGCAATTTCCTGATGCACAATATCACTATCGGGGTGATAAAAAGCTTTCAGAACTTCAACTTGTTTCTCTATTTGTTTTACAACTTTTTCAACCCTGTCCTTGGTTTCATGCACAACAATGGTAAATTTATGGACGCCCTGAATAGCAGATTGAGAAACTGTTAGGGTATCGATATTTACTTGTCGCCTTGTAAATATAATGGTAATACGATTTAGTAAGCCAATGTGGTTTTCTGAAAATGCTGTTATTGTATATGTTTCTTTCATAGCAGACTGTTTTAATAATTAACTCGGACGTTCCAGAATTACCTCAGATACTGAAGCACCTGTCGGAACCATTGGAAAAACATTGTCTTCTTTTTCAATGGATACCTCTAATAGAAAAGCACCCTTATGATTTAGCATTTCCTCAATGCCTGCTTCAAGTTCAGGCCTGTGCAATACTTTGGTTCCTTTTATGCCAAACCCTTTAGCGACCTGTATAAAATCAGGATTTTGCAGATAGGTTTCTGAATAGCGATTGTCAAAAAACATTTGTTGCCATTGACGCACCATTCCAAGGTATTTGTTGTTTAAGAGAACAATCTTTACGGCAGCTTCAGTTTGATTTATTGTTCCAAGCTCCTGAATGGTCATTTGAAAACCGCCATCTCCAACAAATAGTATAACTTCTCTGTCAGGTGCTCCAATTTTTGCACCATGAGCTGCCGGGAGTCCAAAACCCATTGTTCCAAGTCCACCTGAGGTTACAAAGCTTCGATTCTTCTTAAGTTTAGCATAGCGAGAAGCAAACATTTGGTGCTGACCAACATCGGTTACAACAATAGCTTCACCCTTAGTCTTTTTATTTATTTTATTAATTACCTCAGCCATGGTAATTCCTTCTTTCTTGGGATAAAAATCATTCTGAATGACTTTTTCATATTCGATTTTATACAGCTTTTTAAATTCCTGTATCCAGGAAGAATGGTCCTTTTTTTCTACAACTTTTGTGAGAAGTGGTAATGTTTCTTTTACATTGCCTAAAACAGCAACATCTGTATCTACAATCTTTCCAATTTCTGCAGGATCAATTTCCAGATGAACAATTTTAGCCTGCTTGGCAAAGCTGTTTAAGTTACCGGTTACACGATCGTCAAAGCGCATCCCTATAGCTATCAGAACATCACATTTGTTGTTCATAATGTTGGTTGCATAATTGCCATGCATCCCCAGCATTCCCATATTTAAAGGGTGATCAGAATCTAATGCTGAAACTCCCAAAATAGTCCATGCAGCAGGTATTCCTGATTTTTCAATAAAACTTTTAAATTCACTTTCTGCATTACCAAGAATGATTCCCTGGCCAAAAAGAATGTATGGTTTTTTTGCCTTATTGATCAGATCAGCTGCTTGCTGAATGCTCGATGGATCAATTTTTGGTCTTGGGATATAGCTTCTTATGCCTGTGCATTTTTTATAATTATAATCCAACTCACCGAATTGTGCATCTTTCGAAATGTCAATCAATACAGGTCCGGGGCGTCCCGTACTGGCAATATAAAATGCCCGGGCTATGGCCCATGGAATCTCTTCAGATTTTGTGACCAGACAATTCCACTTTGTAACAGGCATAGATATACCAACCACATCGGTTTCCTGAAATGCATCTGTACCCAGGAGAGGAGAGATAACCTGACCGGTTATACAAACCAAAGGTGTGGAATCGATCATAGCATCGGCTATACCTGTAATTAAATTTGTGGCACCAGGGCCTGATGTTGCCAGACAGACTCCAACCCTTCCGGTCACTCGCGCATACCCCTGGGCTGCATGCACAGCGCCTTGTTCATGTCGGGTTAGAATGTGTTTAATTTTTGCCTGGTAGTCCATCATGGAATCATAAACAGGCATAATTGCTCCTCCGGGGTAACCGAAAATATAATCGGTGCCTTCCTCTATCAATGAGAGCATTACTGCATGTGATCCTGTTGTTTTTTTAGACATTTTACTCTAGTTGAAAATTCAAATTATATGCTTCTTATTGCTCCGGTATCTGCCGATGTTACCATACTGGCATATACCTGAAGTGCTTTAGATATTTTTCTGTCTCTGGATGCGGGAGTGTATGCTTTTTCTCCTCTCTTTTCCTCCTCTTTCCGACGATTTGCTAACTCCTTATCTGAGATTATAACATTTATTTTTCTTTCAGGAATATTGATTTCAATTGTATCTCCGTTTTGAATCAATGCTATTTCACCGCCTCCTGCTGCTTCTGGTGAAACGTGTCCGATAGAGAGACCAGATGTTCCACCTGAGAATCTTCCATCTGTAATCAACGCACATTCTTTACCCAGTCCTTTTGATTTAATGTAAGAAGTAGGGTAGAGCATTTCCTGCATTCCGGGGCCTCCTTTAGGCCCCTCATACCTTATGATTATAACATCTCCGGCTTTAACTTTGTCATTGAGAATACCATCATTGGCTTCATCCTGCGATTCAAATACCACAGCGGGTCCCTTAAAAAGAAAAATAGACTCATCAACACCTGCAGTTTTTACTACGCATCCGTTTCTTGCAATATTCCCAAACAACACTCCCAGACCGCCATCTTTACTATAACAGTTCTCAAGGTCGCGAATGCAACCTTTACTTCTGTCTGTATCCAAATTCTTATAGTTCACACCCTGACTACCCATTTTCAAATTTTTAATTCCCGCAGGAGCACTGCTGAAAATGCTTAATGCTTCTTCATCTGGTTTGGAAACAGTGATGTCGTATTTCTTTATAGCCTCTTTTAGAGTTAACAAGTCAGCTCGTTTTACATTAAGATCCAGTAGCCCGGCTTTAGCCAATTCATTTAGAATACCCAGAATACCTCCTGCACGATTCACATCTTCAACATGGTATTGAGAGCTGGGAGATACTTTACATAATACTGGAATTTTCCTGGAAAGCTGATCAATATCCTTCATTGTAAAATCAACGCCGGCTTCATTAGCAATTGCCAGAATATGCAAAACAGTATTTGTTGATCCTCCCATAGCAATATCGAGAGCCATAGAATTTGTGAATGCTTGTTTGGTTGCAATTGAACGGGGAAGTACGGAATCATCTCCTTCCAAATAGTATTTATTGGTATTGATAACAATTTGTTTCGCAGCTTTTTCGAATAATTTCAGTCTGTTTTTATGAGTTGCCACAATGGTTCCATTCCCAGGTAATGCTAGTCCAATGGCTTCATTTAAACAATTCATGGAATTGGCAGTAAACATACCTGAACAGGAACCGCATGTCGGACAAGCTTCCTGTTCTACGATAGATAGTTCATCTTCATCTACGCTATCATCAGCAGCAAGAACCATGGCATCAACCAGATCGTATTTTCGATTGAGCGCTCTTCCTGCTTCCATCGGACCTCCTGAAACAAAGACGGCCGGTATATTCAATCGCATAGCAGCCATAAGCATTCCGGGGGTAATTTTATCACAATTGCTAATGCAAATCATTGCGTCTACTTTGTGTGCATTACACATGTATTCAACACTGTCGGCGATAAGATCGCGAGAGGGTAGAGAATACAACATACCGTCATGCCCCATTGCAATGCCATCATCAATAGCAATGGTATTGAATTCTGCAGCATAACATCCATCAGCTTCAATTAACTTCTTTACTTCCTGACCAATTTCATGCAAGTGAGTATGCCCAGGAACAAACTGGGTGAAAGAATTTACAATAGCAATTATAGGTTTGCCAAATTGGGCTTCTTTCATCCCTGTCGCTCGCCAAAGACTTCTGGCTCCTGCCATTCTTCGGCCTTCTGTGGTTGTTGCACTTCTTAATTTTCTTTGCATTTTATGCCAGGTTTAATTTTTTAGCTCAATTTTTTGAAATTAAAAAAGCCATTCTGTTTTGTAAGAATGGCTCTTTATATTTTTGATATCAAAGTGCGTACCACCCTTACTTTAGCGTTTTCACGACACTAATTAAGAGGACTACGACTATGATATTATTCAAACTCATGTTTCAAAAATCGAAGTACAAAGATAGATATTTATTTAAAAAAATATAAGGTTGAATTTATTTTTTTCGGAAAAGGCATTTAAGAGATGCTTAGAATGGCATATAAATCGCTAAAATAAATATATCTGAAATGATTGACATTTGTCCTTATTAAAGCTTGAGAAACCTTGCATGATATAGCTTGTTTTTATTTTGTACGAGAATGGAATACAAGCCTGTGGGATAATCAAGAACATCGAGTATTACTTGGGAATTTTCGAAGTTATTGATTTTTTGTTGGAGAATAATTCCTGCCATATTTGAAATAATTATTGATGAATTATAATTCTCAGGGATAATTATTTCTAGTTTTTCTGAAACAGGGTTTGGGAAAATAATCAAATCTACAACTTCAATAAGCTTTGGAGAATGAGTCAGCCCATTCTCTGCGATGGAAAAAAGAGTGTAACTTCCATCATTATTTTTTTCATCTAAATCAATATTCATGGGAAGAAGGTAGCTATCTTTGTCCTTAATAATCATTCGTACTTGAAGAAATTCCTGGTTCTCCCATCCAGAGTTAAGGCTTATGTTTATGTTTGATTTGATTGGAGCTACAGATTCATCAAAAAGAGAATTTAGATCTATCTCAGATTCTATTATGGGTGAGAAAATGTTTCCTGATTCCGGATCAGCTACATAAACCTGCATTTCCCAATGATCATAGCTTGGTGCAATCCCACTATTCTTCCAACTTAATGTGATAGTAAGATTTGAGCCGGTTAAAGATGCAGAGATATTTGTGATCTGGTAACGATAACCTGTTCTGCGTCCACAATACAGATAAGCTTCTTGTTTGTCATTTGACAGTTCATTCCAAGTCCCTAAATTTCCAAAAGCCAGAGTAGTAGCATGAAAATTTTCAAGCTGGTCGATCATTGTTTCTTCTCCCAGATAAGAACTCCCAATATTCTCAACAACAAAAGGGGCGATTTTGAAGCGGTTGTTAAAAAGTGTCCACTCATCTTCAGTTGGTTCGTAGTTCTGCCATTTTGTGACATCGTTAAAATATGGATCACCCCATGAATCTCTTCTTATTCCTATAGGTTTATCCATATCGAGTCTAAGGGCTTCGAAAAATGATTCCAGATCGGCAGTGGATAGGATCATCTGTGTATTTTGGAATGCATTTGTATGCGCGTGCAAAATTTTCAATCTCGTATCAAGAGAACCATCACGGAAACGTTGTTGTAAAGGATTGTTTGGATCGGCCATAACAGGGGCATAAATGAATGATGAATTGGGTGGAGGGGTCTCATATTCTCCATCATTGTTAGGATATTGAATTGGATAAGTATGCCATTCACCCCAGTTACCATAAAACCCGATATCAATCCAGGCAATGCGCGGATCCCCATCATATATGGTGCCCAGGGTGTCAATAAAACTTTCCATGTATCCAAGAAGAGTTGTATCATTCCAATCTGGTATGAATATTGAATCCGAACCTTGCATTGATTCAAAAGGATAAGAAAAGCCGCGATTTTCATCTTTGACATATTCAGGAACATCACCACCAGTGAGATATGGTGTACAACAGGTATTCAGAGGCATTACTCTAAAAGCAAACCGTTGACCTTCTTCCAAAAGATTCATTTGTTCTTCTATGGGCGAAAAATCATATACTCCTTTTGAAGTTTCAAGCTCTCTCCAGGAAAAACGCCAGTAAGTATTGTACTTTGGAAGTGAGCTTAGAAAAGGGCTCCCAATCCATTGGTGAAAACCTTTCATCGGATTTCCAATCTCAACTTCCGCATCAATGGTGGGAGGAGTGAAGATGATTTCATTCTGAGGATGGATATTACTATCTTGAGTGGCTAGTTGAGACAAGATTATTTGATCTTGCATTAATAACAAAGGCAATATTCTAAATATATTCTTAAAAACTTTCATCGTTTTAAAGCAAAGTTAAAGAAGTGATGTATCACGGTATATTTTTAAATTAATTTTTTCCTGTATCCATACATGAATTCAGTCTCTGGGAGAGAGTAGCGTTTTATTAACTCATGATCTATTTCATTAAGGAAATTCTTTTCAGGTATTAAGAAACCTGCTTTTTTTAACCGTTTTGTATAATCAAGACCATATAAACGTTTGTGATCATATTGACGAAAATGTTTGGCACGTTCTTTTGGTGAGGTAATCGAAGAATCTTCGTATGTTTTCTTCCTGGAAAAATCGATAGGAACCAGTAAAATAGCAAATGCTCCGGGCTTCATCACTCTAAGTATTTCCGACATAGCCTTTAAATCATCATCGACATGCTCAAGCACATGATTACAGAATACAACATCAAATTCATTTTCTTTAAATGGCATTTCCTGAACATCACATTTATAATCGGCCAATGGAGACTCCAGATCAGCTGTAATGTATTCAAGGTTTGTCATTTTTTTAAACCTTTCTTCAAAACTTTGCTCAGGGGCAATGTGTAATACTTTCATGGGTTGTTCAAAAAAGTTCGTCTTATTTTTCAGATACAACCATACCAATCTGTGTCGTTCAAGGGATAAGCATTTTGGACAAAGAGCATTCTTTCTAACTTCATGGTAGCCATAACTTAAGAATTTACTGTAATGACTTTCGCATACAGGACACTCAACATTATTGCCTCTGTTTGTAAATTGAGAAATTAGACGAAACAGATAACTCATGCGAATAAGAAATTTTCGAGGAAGGGTGTTGAGAGCGAGCTTAATAATTCGGTCCATAAATATGTCTTCTTAGACCGCGAAAATATAAAAAAATAATGAGCTTGATATTGTTCCGGGTCTTAAGGAAGATTTTCCTCACTGATCAGTTTAATAGGGATATTGATCAGTTCCTGAAGCTCTTCTCCAAAATCGCGCATATCATGATCGCTTTTAAGATAGTGCCATTTTATATTAAGCTTGGGGCAGACAATTGAAAGTTCTTTTATTTTTTCAAATATCCTCATTATCATATGGCTCGAGGCCGTATTCATGTAATCATAGAAAAAATCAATTTTAGTATCTGGATTTGGTTCTTTGATATATTCATCAAACCAAGTTAAAACCGGATTATAAACATCAATTACGTTTTCTGGTAAGGATGAACCACCAATAAATATTTGTCCCAGCTTTCCATCAAGTTTCATTTTTGGGCTATCATTACTGCCTTCAATAATAATTTTTTCCATAACCTGATTGTGTTGGATCTTAATGTCTCATATCTTTTTACTTAAATTTAGTGATTTTGTTCCAAACATCATTACGCAATTCAATTGTGGGGGCTATTAATTTTTAATCAAAACATGTTTCTTCTAAAGCCGTTCCAATAATTTTTCTACTTTCACAATCATTTTCATTGATAAAATATAAATGTTATTAGGGATGAGACCATTTAAAGTATTAGGTATACAACAAATTGCTATAGGGGGCGAGGATAAGGCAAAACTTACAAAATTTTGGATAGATATTATGGGCCTTAAAAAAATCGGAACATTTCAAAGTGAAAAAGAAAATGTTGATGAAGATATCTTAACGATGGGCAAAGGAATTCATTCTGTAGAAGTGGATATTATGCAAGCCATAGATATAGAAAAAAAACCACGTGTTCATGAACCGAAGTTGAATCATATTGGTTTATGGATCGATGATTTGAGGGAAGCCGTTAAATGGTTATCAGAGCAAGGAGTACGTTTTACACCCGGTGGAATTCGTAAGGGTGCATCCGGACACGATGTTTGTTTTATCCATCCTAAAGCTAACGATGAGTTTCCTTTATGCAGCGAAGGAGTGCTTGTTGAATTGGTGCAGGCTCCCCAAGAAATAGTAGAGGCATTAAATTAATAGAATTTTTTATGAGACCTCCGTATGAGCCAAAAGAGTGGGAAGAAGTAAACTGTCCCTTTTGCAATTCCAATGATTATAAATTGTATGAAAAATTTGGTGACAGGCTTCAGTATACTTATGTAACCTGCAAACATTGTAGTTTGGTATACCATAATCCAAGGCCGAAGTACAATAAAGATTTTTTAGAAGCAGCATACGAAAAATATTTTGTGTTTAACCCAAAATATCAATACAAGGAAAAAGATTTATGGGAGTTCAAAGAGGAAGTGAGCGAGATTGTCATATTTGACAAAAATTGTAGGACCATTTTAGATGTAGGCAGTTGCATGGGTGATTTCTTAAAGGTTGCCATTGATAATTATAAGGAAGTTGTGGGAGTTGAAATTGCTGAAACAATGGCCTCATTTACTGAAAAAAAACTTGGGGTGAAGATTATCAGAAAGCAATTTCAGGATATTGAACCTGATCAGAAGTTTTCATGCATTCATATGAGTCATGTACTTGAACACATTCCCAATCCAAACGAATGGATGCAAAATGCAGCGCGCTTGCTTGATAAAGATGGGATACTTGTTATTTGTGTACCCAATATACTTTCTATTGGAAGAGAAATTAGGATATTCTTAAAAAGAACTGGTCTGCGGGTTGGAAAATGGAAGGAATCATGGCGTACTCCTGATCATCTGTTCGAACCTGCAGCGAAAAGCATGAAATACCTATGCAAAAAAAATGGATATGAAATAATAGACTATTATACATATAGCAGAAAAGATCCAATCTCTAAAAAGTGGTTGAGTAAAATAATACAAAGAAGATTAAAGATTGGTTCTAATCTTAGGTTCTATTTAAGAAAGATCCGGGATTAGGTTCATTAAATATTGAGGAGACAGTGATGTTTAGCGGAATATGAGATCGGGTTCCAGTCTGAATGAAAAAAAAGTGGGTAAGCTACTTACATCGCACCGCTACAACCACCTACCCTTGCTACCTTCCGGTCCTGGGGGAGTTCAGTAGGAGCTGGCCGTATAAGACTTACCCGTGGCAAAAGTATAAACTTTTACATTCTCTGGCAAGGAAATAGTGGAATATAGAGAATGAAGGAATTTTATTTATTTTTGACAGACAAGTGAAATACTATATCTATGGAAATTAAGAACAAGCAATTAAAACATACACTTACCTATGGAGCCATCATTGGCGGTACAATTGTGTTTTATGAATTACTTCTTTATGTATTTGGTATGACCAACAACAAAACACTTGAAAATGTGAGTTTGTTTTTATTTGTGTTGGGTATATTTATTACTGTCAGGCGTTTCCGAGAATTGGAATCCGGAGGGGTGATCAGTTTTAAAAATGCCTTTTTAATTGGTTTTTTATCCTGCATATTTATTAGTGCAATTGGAGCGATCTTCACCTATTTCCAATTCAAATACATGTCACCTTACCTTATGGAAGAAATGATGGAAATGGCACAGGAAAATCTTTTAAACAAAGGGATTCCTGATAGTCAGATTGAACTTCAGTCTAAAATATTGGAAAGTTTGTTAAAACCTGGAATTATATCTATTCTTTCTTTTTTTGGATCTATGTTCTCAGGGACAATCATGTCAGTTATTGTAGCAGTATTGTTGAAAAGAGATGAGAATCCACTGCTTAAAAGTGAGTAAATTCGAAAAATAAATTGATTTTCATGGATGTATCTGTTATAATTCCACTTTTAAATGAAGCTGAATCTCTTCCTGAGCTAATGAAGTGGATTGATGAAGTCTTGAATAAAAATAAAATCTCTTATGAGGTTTTAATGATTGATGATGGAAGTACGGATAATTCATGGGATGTTATTACTAAGTTGAAGAACGAATTTCCCACTCTTAGAGGAACAAAATTCAAAAGGAATTTTGGCAAATCAGCAGCTTTGCATACTGGATTCCAGAAAGTTACGGGTGATGTTGTAATTACCATGGATGCTGATCTGCAGGATAGTCCTGAAGAAATTCCCGAAATGCTTAGCATGATCAGAAATGAGAAGTATGATCTTGTATCCGGATGGAAGAAAAAAAGACATGATCCTGTCTTTTCGAAAAACCTGCCCAGTAAATTTTACAATTGGACAGTCAGAAGAATGAGTGGCATAAAATTACATGATTTTAATTGTGGTCTGAAAGCATATCACAGCAAAGTTGTTAAAAGCATAGAGATTTATGGGGAGATGCATAGATACATTCCTGTTCTGGCGAAATGGGCAGGTTTTAAAAAAATTGGCGAGAAGGTAGTACAACACCAGGAAAGAAAGTATGGGGTTACAAAATTTGGCATGGAGAGATTTATGAGGGGCCCACTGGATTTATTGTCTGTTATGTTTATTTCGAAGTATGGAAAGCGTCCTATGCATTTGTTTGGGACACTCGGAACCTTGACATTTATTGTTGGATTAGCAGGAGCAACAATGGTGGGTGCTAAAAAGCTTATTGCAATTAAGAATCACATTATTGTACCTCTTGTTACCTCCAGTCCATATTTTTATATAGCACTGACCTGTATGGTTATTGGAACGCTATTATTTCTTACAGGCTTTTTAGGAGAATTGATAGCTCGTAGCTCTTCAGACAGGAACAATTATCCTATTGAAGAAGAGTTCTAAAGAAATTGCATTATAAAATCTTGCAAAGTTCCTTAAGGTACTCTCTTAAGTCTTTGCCTATTTCCTTATGCTTCAATCCATATTCAATATTTGTTTTCAGAAAATCAAGCTTGTTTCCAATGTCATACCTTTTTCCTTCAAACTGCAATCCATACATGGCATGATTTTTAACCATTTCACGCATGGCATCGGTAAGTTGAATTTCATTATTAACTCCGGGCTTTGTTTTTTCTAGGTAATCAAAAATCTCCGGTGTAAAAATATATCTACTGGCAATTGCTAAGGTTGAGGGTGCATCTTCAGGAGAAGGTTTCTCAACAAAATCATTTGCAATAAGAACATTCTTTTCCAGTATACTGCCGTCAATAACTCCATAACGACTAACATTGGCCTTAGCAACATTTTCAAGTGCTACAACCGAACTATTGTATCGTTCAAAAACATCCATTAACTGTTTTGTAATTGGTTTCCCTTTGCCATCAATAACAGTATCACCGAGCAAAACAGCAAAAGGCTCGCGTCCAACATGATATCTTGCGTACCGAATAGCATCTCCTAATCCTTTCATTTCTTTTTGCCAGATAAAATGTATGTTTGCTATTTTTGTGATTTTTCTGATTTCTTCAAGTTCCTTAACTTTTTTCTTTTCAATAAGCATGTTTTCTAACTCAAAACTCCTGTCAAAATGCTCTTCAATGGCTCTTTTGCCTTTTCCAATAACCATTAGTATATCAGTAATTCCCGATTTTACAGCTTCTTCAACAACATACTGAATTGTTGGAGTATCAACAATGGGTATCATTTCTTTTGGCTGCGACTTGGTAATGGGTAAAAATCGGGTTCCAAAACCCGCAGCAGGAATAACAGCTTTTTTAATCATTCGGTATTTTATTATTTATGATTTACAATTTTGGGTTTGATTACCTCTATGCCCTGTTTATTCATTTTCTCAACAAGTGATATATACATTGATTCATCCTCATATGTTCCAATTATAGCCCCGCCAGATCCTGTGAATTTTGCACTTGCACCTACTGATCTGGCAGTTTCTACCATATCTATATTTTCCTCGCTGATTTTTATAAGCGATTTCCTTAGGTCAAAATTACGATCGAGTAGAGCCGCCAGTTTGCACTTTTCACCGGCATTGAGGCATTTATTAACCTGTTCCGATAAATCAGCCCATTCCTTCATGGCTCTTAGTACATCATCTTCTTTGTAATTGTATCTTGCTCTAAGGTCGTTATGAACTACTTCTGATCCCGATGACTGATCCGCTCTGTAAGCAATATATAAGGATGGAAAAAGTTCGGCATCAATTGTCCTATATTTTCCGAAACCTTGTTTGTCCATGTATTTTTTATCGAAGTCCATAAATACCGGTGTTTCATAGACCTGTGCTACCCGATCCTGCAATCCTGCACTTATTTTTAGCTCGTCGGTTTCAACCTTTAGTACCTGGTTAGCAAGCAGAGGTTTAGGTATGGCTACACCATAAAAAGACATGAGGGCTTTCATACCTGCTGTAATAATGGCGCTCGATCCTGCTAAACCTAAGCGATGAGGGATTGAAGATTTATAGCGTATAGTGAAATTTCTCGGATCAAGTTTGATATTGCATTCCCGGCAATAATCAAAAAATACTTTTACGGTGGCTTTTAGTAACCTCATACCTCCATAGTAGCCATGGAGATTTACATCCATTACAAGTTCTTCAATGCTTCCAAAAGAGGTAAGGTCTAACTTTTCTGGTTGTATTTCTAACTCAGGTGTTTGAAAAAGAGTAATGTCAGCGGAAAAATTACTGAATACAAAGGCAATGGTTTTCCCGAAGTAACCGTCTGAAGGATTTCCTATCAAAGCAGCTCTTGGATATGATTTGGTTTGAATTATCATATTCTAATTTTTATTAGTTCCAAACTCCCAATTTACAAATTCTTTACGTGTAAGTTTTCTGAAAGTTATTTTATTGATTCAATTGCTATTTTATTATGTGTCGACCAGAACTCAGGATTGTATTCTTTCAGGAGCTCTGAGAAAGATTTATGAATAAGCTGTTCATCTTTGGGTATAGGTTTTACATTATCAAACTTTGCCTCTGTTGATACAAATGCATGTTCAATTTCAAAGTGAGAATATTCATTCTTCTTTCCTATTCTTTGTTTTGCAAAATAACTGTCTCCCCTGAGTATTGATTTATGCAAATACCAAATGTTATTCTCAGAACTGAACTGATGGTTTATTTTTAAGTTTGGGATCTCAATGGATAGTCCTGCCGCCTGAAGAAAAGGTTTAGCATAAAATGGCATAATGAACTTTCCATTCATTGATAGTTCCACGATGGCATAAGATTTCTTATCAATGTAAACAGTCCCTGAAAATTTAATGTAATCTATCTTCTGTTTAGCCTTGAAAGCAATGGCGTACAATTCATGGCCATCCAATACCTGGTCTTTTTCAAATGTATAGTTGAATTTCTTCATTTTGGTGGAATCCAGCGCATAAAATCTGTACCTGATCGGATCAGTGCCAAGTATTCGATGTGGTCCGCCGAACAAAAGTTTCAAGGTAGCTACATCAAGATCTTCCACTTCTTCTCCCTTTTTCTCAGCCTTTTTCTTAATTCGTTTGTAACGGTTTTTTACTTCTTTCTGCATAAACTGAATGGATTGTAAATCATTTCTTCTCTGAGCTTCAACTACTTTCACCTGGCTTGTATTTGTATCCAGATACGAGAAGTTATATGTGTTGAGGTAAGCTTCAAGGTATTGAATATTATTGCCATTCTCTTTTAAAATTTCACGATAATAACCGTTCGATCTGTAAGGTTGAACAGGGTAGTTATCCTTTATTCTCTTTATGGCCATTTTTATGATCGCCTCGGGAGTATTCTGCCTGATGATAACTTCTTTTATTGCAATTTTTGACTGACTCATCTCTATGACATTACTTTTGTTTTGTAAAGAGGAGATGCTTGTCTGATAGGAATTGTACCCCATGTAACTAATGCATAAATTTTGGTTCTTCAGGCTGTCAGGCACAATTATTTGAAAATATCCCTCTTCATTGGATATTATACCCTGGGTTGTTCCTTCAATTCTAATGGTACTGTAAGAAAGGGGTTCATGGCTTATGGAATCTATCACTCTGCCGTTAACCTGATTATAAATCTGACTGTATACATGCCATGCACCTGTCAGTGGAGTTAGCAGAACAATGCAAATTGAAATTATTTTAAGTTTCAAAGCCATAACATGAGCTTAGTTGGTTTAACATTCTTCTATTAACAATTTCTAAATTACTTATATAGATTTTTTGAAAAAGTTTTTGATTCGTTTTTTTTCAGGATCAAACCTTGAAATGAAGCATAAAAGAATCCAATACCATAGGCAAATAACTGAACCTGGCTGGTAATAATAATAAGCAGAGTAATGTATATATTTTTTGTACTGATAAGGGCATGAATACTAAGAATTGCCATGAATAGCAGCCATGGAGATAATATATATGGATGAATAAAAATAGACAGAAGAATAATAACTATCAGACCAATAGTATATAATGTAGGTATCAAATGAACCACCTTTAAGGAAGAGGGGTGAAGCTTGTATAGGTTAAATCTTGCGATGCCACTATTCATAACCTGCTTAAAAAATTGTCTGAGGTTGGTTCTTCTTTTATGAAACACAGCAGCTGCCTCAATCAGGCAGCTTGATAAATTGGCCTTATGCAAACGTATGCTTAAATCAATATCTTCTCCAAAACGCATTTGAGAAAAACCTCCAATTTTTTCAAATGATGAGCGGGAGATACCCAAATTAAAACTGCGTGGATGAAATTTTTCCAGGCTTGACTTTTTGCCTCTTATACCTCCTGTTGTGAGGAAGGACGTCATAGAGTAATTGATAGCTTTTTGAATTGGAGTAAAACTTTTATGAGCCATATCAGGCCCGCCATATGCATCTTTGTAATTTCTGGTCAGAAAGGCATCTACAGATTCAAGATAGTTTTCCGGAATAATGCAGTCAGAATCAAAAAAAATAAAATAATCTCCTTTAGCCCTTTCAGCACCAAAATTGCGTGATGGACCAGGACCTTCATTTTGTTTTTCAAAGTATCTGATTGTGAGTTTATTTTGGTATTTATTGACGATATCTTTGCTTGTTTCAGTAGATCCGTCTTCAACAACAATTACTTCGAAATTCTTGAAGCTTTGCTTTGTAAGACTATCCAACAGTTCATCAATTTCAGAAGGGCGGTTATATAAAGGAATGATTAGGCTATAGTTCATCGCAAAGATCTATTTAATAATATTAGCATATTTTTTGCCCGGCTCTACGTCCTCCAACTCAGAAGCTTGTATTTTGTCATAAATATCTGAAAATTTCTCAACATCTTTTCCCTGCCATCCTATCATCTGAATAAATCTTTTCTTCTGTATTTCAGAGCTGGAATTTAAAAAGATCTTGATATGTGAGAGATTTCGCAACACTTTGCTGGTTAAGGCTAAAGTTCCTTCAAGAATTATATATTCCTCTCCTTTGTATTGGTAATTTATTTCTTGAGGCTCATCTTCAGAATAATCAGAGTATGCTAACATTTTTACTTCAATGCCAACAAGTATTTGTTGTATATCCAATTCCGCTTTTTGCAATTGATAATTATGTAAAATATTTGTTAGCTTATTTATGTTTTTCCCATTTGGTATCCAGTTAGCTAAATGAATCACCAAAGCTTTTTTGCCATTTTGTTCAATTTTCCATTTCAGGTAGGAAGCTAAAGTACTTTTTCCTGATCGTGATCCTCCACCAATGGATATAATGCATGGTGTTTTGATTTTTTCACTGCTTATGTTCTGGTAGATTTCTTTATATGGTTCATCAACAATAAAGTCAATAGCTTCCGATAGGTTTGCAAATAGAAAATCGGGTAAAACTGAAGTATTGCGAAGTCCGTATCCTGTCATTACTCCTACAGTTGTACAACCAGCATTCATGCCTGCCATAATATCACGTTCGCTATCGCCTATAATGAAGGAAGACGAAAGGTCTATATTGAATTCGTAAGCGGCATCAAGTAACATACCTGGTTTTGGTTTTCGGCATAAACAGTCTGCTTTAAATTCTGACTGTTCTCCGGGAAGACTTCTGTCAGGATGATGGGGGCAAAAGTAAATGGAATCAAGTATGGCATTCTCTTTTGCCAGGTCTGTCTCCATTTTATTATGAATCGCTTTCAATTCCTTGAGCGTAATAAATCCTCTTGCAATCGATGATTGGTTTGAAATTGTAATAGAGAGGTATCCGGATGAGTTGGCTTTGCGGATAGATGCAGGAGTAAAATCATACAATCTCATTTCTTGAGGTTTACTGATGTAGCCAATTTCTTCGTTGATTACTCCATCACGATCCAGAAAAATAGCTTTTTGTTTGAACTCAAAGTTTTTTCTGGCAAATTTTCCTGTCTGATAATCCTGCTCCGCATCTCTAAGATTTTCTTTGGTAAGAATTTCTTCTAAATATTCTGAAGTATTATATCCAAATACATTCATCTTGCTGCATATCTCAGATAAATATTCTCCGTCAAAATTCGCAAGGCCCTTAGAAAGTAATAGTTTTACTGCAATAGGGGATAGTAATGCAACACCTGTATATATTAGGTTTTGGAAGTACAATTCTTTCTTATGTGGTTTTGTTATACACCTGGTAATTTTGTTTTCCTTGTCTAATTCAACAAGATTATAATTGAGAGGCTCACAAGAAGGATGCACAACGAGAGTGCATTCGCTGAGCTTTTTTTTATGGAAATCAATCAGCTTTCCAAGTTCCATGTTAATCAACAGACCGTTATTAATGATGAGAAGATCATCTTCATAAAGGCTCTTTAATTCTTCAGCATTTTTTGAAATTTCTGAGGATATATTGTTCTCTAAATAATTGATTTGAATTCCAAATGCTATTCCATTACCGAAGTATTTTATTATCTCTTTTTTGGAACGATCAGAGAGGATAAATATTTCTGTAATCAAATATTTTTTTAGCAATTCAATATGATGATGAAGTATAGGAATACCACCAATTTTGAGCATCGCTGGATTGGAGGTTTTTATTGAAAAACCTTTTAAAGTACCTTTTCCTTCTGCAATAAGTAAAGCTTTCACTCGACGGAGAAATTTTTAACAAAGAAAAAGAAAAAATCGGGCTTGAAAAGAATGTAAGAGAATTATATGTTGAATCATGCAGGTTAATTTTCCATTCTTCACCGTATTATTTCTTAGCTTGTTTTAGCATTTCTATTACAATTTTGTCAATTGGGAAGCTCAATTCTTTCTCATCGATTTCGGCTATTTTCTTGTATCTGAAGGAGATAATTTCACCTTCATTTTTTTCAAAATCAAACAGATCAGCTACTATTCTGAATTTTTCCGGCTCAACAAATCTTGCAAGATAATATATAGATATCAACTGTTGTTTTTCATGAAATTGGGCTTTCTGAAAAAAATCGGTTGTATAAAAATGTCGGATTACTTCAATTGCCTGCCCAAATTCTTCTTTTGCTTCACGTTTTAAACATTCAATGGTTCCTTCTCCGGGTATCAGCCCTCCACCCGGAAATTTTGTCATTAGTGTGTTAAAGCGCTTTTCATCTGCAAGAAGAATTTCTTCTTTGTCGTTGATAAACAACCCGTAAACCCTAATATTAAAGTTTTCTATATCACTCACACCTCAGCTTATTAAGGAATAGATTTTCTAATAAATTCTTTTATTGTTTGAATATCCTTAGGTTCAAACCATGTAATGCTCTTATCGTGTCTGAACCAGGTGAGCTGCCTTCTTGCATAGGCCCGGCTATGATTTTTGATTTGTTCTTGTGCTTCATCAGTCGAGATTTTTCCTTCGAATGAATTAAACAATTCTTTATAACCTACTGTATTTAGCGGGGTCAGATTTTTATAGGGATGCAAGGATAAGGCTTCATCGAGCAAACCATTATTCATCATTTGATCCACTCGTTCATTGATTTTATCATAAAGTCTTGACCTGTCAGTATTGAGCCCTAGTTTTAGTATTTGGAAGGGCCGTAGTTTTTTCTCTTTTTCAAGGAATGAAGAATAGGGCTTACCTGTCATTTCGAAAATTTCAATGGCTTTGAGTAGTCGCTTTGGATTTTCTTTGTCTACCTTTTCAAAGTACAAGGGATCAATTTTTTGCAAGTGGGTCTGAAGAGACCGCAGACCTTTTTCTTCAAACAGATTTTGCCACTTTTTTCTGATATTTATATCAATTGAAGGAAGTTCATCAATGCCCTCACACACTGCATTGATATATAAGCCAGAGCCTCCAACCATTAAGCATACATTATTTTTAGCAAAATAGTTTTCAAGAAAACCAAGGACTTCCTGCTCAAACATACTTGCGTTAAAGCATTCATGAATTGAATGCGATTGTATAAAATGATGAGGAACAGATTTAAGTTCACTCTCAGAAGGAATAGCTGTTCCAATATGCATCTCTTTGAATACCTGCCTTGAGTCTGCTGAGATTATTTCACAGTTCAGGTATTTTGCAATTTCAATAGCAATTTTTGTTTTGCCAATACCCGTTGGGCCACAAATTACTATCAAAAACTTCTCCATGGACGTGAATCTGGTTTCATTTTCAGGATAACACAAGTTTGATTAATTATCACATGAGTAAGATGATTTTGCTATTGTTATAAACCCTGCTGTTTTCTAATTAAGTTGAGTGCAGAACCATGTTTGAACCAGTCTATCTGGTTTTGATTGTATGTATGATTTACTTCAAATTCATCTTTGGTATCATCAGAGTGATGCAGGATAATTTTTAGATTCTTGCCAGGAGCGAATGTTGTAAGTCCTATTACATCAATCTTATCATCTTCTTGAATCTTATCATAATCTGATTTATTTACGAAGGTGATAGCAAGCATTCCCTGTTTTTTCAAATTTGTTTCATGGATGCGGGCAAATGATCTTACAAGAACAACCTTTACTCCTAAGTGACGAGGTTCCATAGCGGCATGTTCACGCGAAGAACCTTCGCCATAATTTTCATCGCCAACTACAATGGTGCCAATTCCAGCTGTCTGATAGTTCCTTGCAGTGACAGGAACTTCAGACATTTCGCCAGTGATCTGGTTCCTGATTGAGTTGGTCTTCTCATTAAAGAAATTTACTGCTCCAATTAACATGTTATTGGAAATATTATCAAGGTGTCCACGATATTTTAGCCAGGGTCCAGCCATTGAGATATGATCTGTTGTGCATTTCCCTTTTGCCTTGATCAATAAATTTAATCTAGTAAGATCTTTTCCATTCCAGGGTTTAAAAGGAGTTAATATCTGAAGGCGATCAGAGTTTGAGTCTACAACAACTTTTATATGACTTCCGTCTGCGGCAGGAGCTTGATAACCTTTGTCTTTTACTTCAAAATTGTTAGGAGGCATCTCGAAACCAACAGGTTCTTCAAGCTTCACATATTCTCCATCTTCATTTTTGAGTGAATCAGTGATGGGATTAAATGTAAGATCTCCTGCAATAGCAAAGGCTGTTGTTAATTCGGGCGAGGCAACAAAAGAATGAGTATTTGGATTTCCATCATTTCGTTTTGCGAAATTTCGATTGAAAGAAGTCATGATGGAATTTTTTTCTTGTTTATTCGCACCCTGTCTTGCCCATTGGCCAATGCATGGACCGCAGGCATTTGCCAGAACAATACCACCAATTTTTTCAAACTTTTCCAGTAAACCATCACGCTCGGCTGTATATCGAACAAGTTCTGAGCCTGGAGTAACAGTATATTCTGCTTTAACATTAAGGTGTTTCGTAACCGCTTGTTCAGCAATAGATGCCGCCCGTGTAAGGTCCTCGTAAGAAGAATTTGTGCAGGATCCTATTAATCCAACATCAAGTTTTGCCGGCCAGTTGTTTTCTTTTACAACGCTGGCAAATTCGGAGAGAGTAGTAGCACGATCAGGAGTAAACGGTCCATTGATATGAGGTTCAAGTTCTGATAAATTGATTTCAATTACCTGGTCGAAATACTCTTCAGGATGAGTATAAACTTCCAAATCTCCGGTAAGTTCTTCGGCAATATTATCAGCCATCTCTGCAATTTCTGTTCGTTCTGTACCGCGGAGATACTCTGACATTTTTTGATCATATCCGAAAATTGAAGTAGTGGCACCTATCTCTGCTCCCATATTGCAAATGGTTCCTTTTCCGGTACATGATATAGTAGAAGCTCCTTCACCAAAGTATTCAACAATGCAGCCGGTTCCACCCTTTACTGTAAGAATGCCTGCGACTTTAAGGATAACATCTTTGGCTGAAGTCCATCCATTTAGTTTTCCGGTTAACTGAATACCAATAAGTTTAGGAAATTTTAGTTCCCATGGTAATCCTGTCATAACATCAACAGCATCAGCACCTCCCACACCAATAGCTATCATTCCTAATCCTCCTGCATTGACGGTATGTGAATCTGTACCTATCATCATTCCTCCGGGGAATGCATAATTTTCCAGAACTACCTGATGTATTATTCCTGCCCCAGGTTTCCAGAATCCGATCCCATACTTATTGGAAACCGAACTCAAAAAATCATATACCTCTTTGTTGGTTGTATTTGCAGTTCTTAAGTCTTCTTTGGCTCCGGTTTTTGCTTGAATCAGGTGATCGCAATGCACAGTTGAAGGAACTGCAACCTTGTTTTTGCCTGCTTGCATAAACTGCAGCAGTGCCATTTGGGCTGTAGCATCCTGCATGGCTACCCTGTCGGGATTGAAGTCGACATAATCAATGCCTCTTTCGTGCGATTTAGAGATGGTATCTGACAGATGAGCATATAATATTTTTTCTGTAAAACTAAGTGCTTTGCCAGTCAGTTTGCGAATTTTATCAATTTTAGCAGTGTAATTAGAATATACTGTCTTAATCATTTCAGAGTCAAAAATCATTATCAAAAAGTTTTAAATTTAAGCTGTTTTAAATAGGAGACGCAAGTTACAAAATTATGTCAGATTGATGATAAATTCAATGGATTCCATATCTCAGCAAACCATAATGGATGCATCCTCTTTTAAGAAACATTTGTTAATTATACCTGTTCATAATTTTCTGATGTTTTGATTAATTTATCGTATATTTATCCACCGTATAATTTGTAGTTTATCTAAGTAATTGGCCGTATATCAGCGAAAATGGAAAAACTTGAGATAGAAAAAAGACCCAATACTCCATCAGTTTATTTTGATCCGGATTCGGGAAATATGAAAATTGAAGGACGCTCTATCCCAGAAAATCCCGGAGAATTTTATGATGAGTTGATAGATTGGATCAAAAGATATTTTAAAAATCCAAAATCTACAACTACCATTGATCTTAATTTAGAATATGTGAACAGTGGGTCATCTAAATACCTGCTAGGGTTTTTTAGAGTCATGAAGGAGGAAACAAAAAACGGAAGGGATATTATCATTAATTGGTATTATGAAGAAGATGATGAAGCAATTTTACACCTAGGAGAACATTATAAATCATCTCTTAAAATTCCGTTCAATCTTATTGAATACCTATAAAAAGAAAGCCATCAAAATTTGATGGCTTTCTTTTTTATCGTAAACTGTATTATTTTACAGAATCCATATATTCAATCAATTCAACCACTTTTGCAGAATATCCCATTTCGTTATCATACCATGAGATAACTTTAACAAAAGTTGATGACAATCCGATTCCAGCTCCAGCATCAAAAATTGAGGTTCTCAAATCTCCAACAAAATCATTTGATACAACAGAATCCTCGGTATAACCAAGTATTCCTTTTAATTCTCCTTCAGAAGCTTTCTTCATTGCAGCACAAATTGCTTCGTAGCTGGTTTCTTTTTTTAGTCGAACGGTAAGGTCAACAACAGAAACATCAGGAGTTGGAACACGGAATGCCATTCCAGTAAGTTTTCCATTAAGTTCAGGAATTACTTTGCCAACAGCTTTTGCTGCACCTGTTGATGAAGGAATGATATTCTGACCTGCACCTCGGCCACCTCTCCAGTCTTTCATAGATGGTCCGTCAACAGTTTTCTGAGTGGCAGTAGTTGCGTGTACAGTTGTCATTAAACCTTCAAGAATTCCAAAATTATCATTGAGAACTTTTGCTATAGGTGCAAGACAATTGGTTGTACATGAAGCATTGGATACAAAATTCATGTCATTGCTGTATGAAGTATTATTTACACCCATAACAAACATTGGAGTATCATCCTTTGACGGAGCTGACATAATAACTTTTTTTGCACCTGCATCAATATGACCTTGTACTGATTCTTTAGTAAGAAAGAGGCCGGTAGATTCTACAACGTACTCAGCATTAACATCACCCCATTTAAGATCAGCCGGGTTTTTTTCTGCAGTTACACGAATGGATTTGCCGTTAACTACTAATTTGCCATCTTTAACATCAACAGTACCATTGAAACGTCCATGGGTTGAATCATATTTTAACATATAAGCCATGTATTCAACATCAATCAGATCATTGATACCGACAACTTCAACATTATCATTAGCAGCAGCTATACGAAATACGAATCTTCCAATTCTCCCAAAACCGTTGATTCCAATTTTAATTTTTCCCATAATTATTTAATTTATTGCTTATTTGTATATTGTTAGATATATGCCTAAAAATGGAAGTGCAAAAGTACTAAATTAAATCTAAATGCACAACTGAAAATCAGGCAGAATTCAAGTTATTGTGAAAATAATAACAATGAATTTAAATTGTACTGATTTGTTGTTTTTAAAACTACAAAGAATGGCTTGGGCGGATTTTTCAGTTATCCAGAATTTTCTCCACTTTGGAATCTTTGTTTATAAATTGAGCATCAATCACTTTACCAAAGCGATAGCTTAAGAAGAAAGCAGGAAAGATCCAATGATTATATTCATTGGCCATAATGTTTACTTTTCTAATATATGCATTGATTGATACTCCGGTTTCAATTGCAGTGAATAATTTATTGGATTTGCCAAATTCAAATGTGAAACCAAATTTACCATAAGCACCGGGAACAATTTTAAGTTCTTCAAGGCCGACGTAAAAAGGAGCTTTTTTTTCCACGTAAAGAATATGAGCTTCAAACTTAATTCTTTCTCTCACCGGGTTACCATTGTTATCAGCAACAATTACATCATAATAAATTGGTTTTTCGAAACCGACAGATAAACCAAAAGAATAAAAGTATCTGATGGAGATGCTTCCTTTGTCTTCTTTTCTAAAAAGCTCTTTTTGCATTCCAATTCCTCCCTGAAGGGAGAAAAGTGAATTTTTCTTTCCATAAACAAAGCTGCTGCCCAATTGCTGGCTGGAAGTGAAGGTTACCTTATACTCTTTTTCGTGTTTAATGTAATGGAAATCAATTTCGTAGATGAATTTCTTTCGATTATTCAATCGTTTTGCATAACGGAAACTTCCTCCAAATCCATTAGTACTAATTACTGCCCCAAAAGTACTTTCGTTGCGGTAAAAAATCTTTTCTTCATTATCTACTTCACCTTGGGAAAAAACAAGGGTAATACCAGAAAAGAAAAGGAGTAATATTGCTAGTACCTTTCTCATACGATACTAACAAAATTAGAACAATCCTTTTAAATATCTTTATGATATAGCAAGAAGTTGCTGTGAAGAAGGTGAAATCAGCTATTCACTTCCTCTGCCTGTTCTGTTGCTACTTTGCTATATGCAGGACAAGTATGTTTTGAAGTACTGCATGAGGCAGCTATGATCCCAAACAAAATACAAATTACTAAAATAGTCACTCTGATTTTCATAATATTAGTATAAAATGAAACAATGTCACAGGATAAAAGTTGCCCAAAATGTATTTAAAAGATGGTTGTTAGCTTGGCACGTTGGTATTTACATCTTCTGTAGAAGAGTTATCTGAATATGCCGGACAAATCTCTTTTGAGCATGCCAGACAAAGAATTGTAAATAACAAAATGGCAGCGATAAAATTCACGATCCTTTTCATGTTAATAGTTTTTGTTCTACCTAAATTTATTAATTATCACTTAATTTCCGAAATATATACGTCGATAATTATCAGCTTGTTGCGTTTTTAATAAAATATATCAGTCCTTTGGTCAATAATATGCACATATTCAGAACGAAATCATCATTATATCTATTGCATTACGATTTTGGAGTTAAATTAATAGATTTGCTGTTAAATTTAATGCATAAAAATGCTGGAAATAATTAACAATCACAGATCAATCAGAAATTTTTTAAATAAGCCTGTTGCTCATGATGTACTTGAGAAGATTCTGAAGGCAGGAACCAGGGCATCTACAACTGGAAATATGCAGGTCTATAGTATGGTTGTCACTACCAATAAGGATATAAAAACTAAATTGTGGGAATCACATTTTAAACAGGATATGGTAAATCAAGCACCTGCTGTAGTTACTTTTTGTGCAGATTTTAACAGATTTGTAAAATGGTGCCGGCAAAGGAACGCTGACCCCGGGTACGATAATTTTCTTTCATTCTTTACAGCCGCAATTGATGCATTGCTTGTTGCTCAAAATGTTGCTTTGGCTGCAGAGGCTTTTAACCTGGGAATATGTTACCTGGGAACAACTACTTACATGGCTGAGAACATTATTGGCATTTTGGAACTTCCCAAATATGTTGTACCTGTAACAACTCTCGTAATAGGTTATCCAAATGAATCTCCCGGATTAACTGATCGCCTGCCCCTGGAAGCAGTAGTTCATTACGATAAATACATAGATTATTCTGAGTCTCAAATTGATAAGTTATACAAGGAAAAGGAAGCCCTGGAATTAACTTCACAATTGCTTATAGAAAATAATAAAGAAACGCTTGCACAGGTATTTACTGATAATAGATACACTAAAAAAGATAATGTTACTTTTTCAAAGGCACTTTTAAAAGTCCTGGAGAAGCAGGGATTTATGAATAATGGGTGAT
>CAYWBC010000024.1:0-12922 GCA_964456285.1 uncultured Bacteroidales bacterium | reverse complement strand
TCAAAGGCACTTTTAAAAGTCCTGGAGAAGCAGGGATTTATGAATAATGGGTGATCTGTTTACTGGTTACTGGGTTTTGGACAACCAGTAACCAGTAACCAGCAACCAGCAACTCTTCGTATTACCTTACTTCAAACTCCACCCCAAGTTCATCAGCAATCTCTGCAAGATCTTCAGCAATTGCAGGAATAATTTGTATTCCTGCCTTAAGAATAGTCTGCTCTTTCTCTCTCTCAATATCTCCGGGAATTTGAACTGCAGGCATACCGGGAGCACTTTTTGCATTTCTGAAAGTTTCAATCCATTTGTCCATTTTATTTTTAAATGCCTCAGAAGATTGGAAAGCATCTATTCTCATGGCACCGAAAAAGTGACCTGTTCCTTCACCAACTTTTTGATCTAGTACCGGCAGATAGGCTACTGAAGGAGGTACAAAGGGGCCAAAATTTGCACCAGATAATACGGCACTCAAAATATCAACCACCGCACTCATGCAATATCCTTTATGACTTCCATGCGCATAATCACCACCAAGCGTAAGCATCGATCCTCCCTCTTTAAGTATAGTTGGTTGATCACTTGGGTTACCATCTTTATCCTGCACGTAACCAAATAGGGTATTTTCACCTTTTTTCTCTGCAACAGCCAATTTGCCTCTGGCTATAGGTGTTGTAGCAAAATCAGCAACAAATGGAGGCTGCTTTCCTGCCGGAACAGCTACAGCAATAGGATTTGTTCCCAGAAGTCTGCTTATTGAAAAGGTTGGTGCAACAAGGGGATTTGCATTGGTCATGGTTATGCCAATCATATCATGTTCAAGAGCCATCATTGCATAATAACCAGCTATTCCAAAATGGTTGGAGCCGCCAGTCGATACCCATCCTGTACCGCAATTTTTAGCCTTTTCGATAGCAATTTCCATTGATCTGGTTGCCGCAATCATACCAATAGCTCCATCGCCGTCAACAACAGCTGTACTAGGTGTTTCATGTACGATTTGAATATTTGGGTTTGTATTGATTCTCTTTGCCTGCCAAAGCTGGTAGTAGTCTTTTATACGAATCATACCATGAGAGGCCAGTCCTCTTAACTCAGCAGCAAGAAATACTTTTGAAGCTTTCATTGCATCTTTCTCACTGCAACCCATTTTAATAAAAATACTATTCGTAAACTCTAGCAGATATTCGTAGCTGTACATAGTTTGATATTTTTATGATTGCCAAAAATAAAAAATATAATGTACTATGTAGATTTGTTTAAGAAGGCTTTTTTTCGTCTTTCATTATAAAATACTATTTTAGAGCCCGCAACGTTTAGTAGTAAAACAAATATTATTTTGAAAAAAATATTTTTATCAATTGTCCTTGTTCTAGCAGTTACCTGCATTTTTGGCCAGAAACCAAAAGTAAAAAATGATCCCACGCACGATGACAAACTCATCCATTTTGGGTTTTCTCTCGGATTAAATTTTATGGATTACAGAATAGAACACACTCAACTTGCTGTTCTCGAAGGAATTTATGTTGGAGTTAAAGAGCTTGCTCCTGGTATTAACATTCATGCGATCGCGAATCTGAGGCTTGCAGAAAATTTTGATTTGCGTGCACTGCCAGGTATCTCTTTTGGAGAACGATTTATGTATTATGTAGGTCTCTCGGATACCATTAATTATCCGGAAGGATCAAATTATAAAGCGGAATCTTCTTACCTGGAATTTCCCTTGCTCCTGAAATATAAATCAAAGCGTCTGAATAATTTTCGACCCTATCTTATAGCTGGAGGAAATATGCGTTATGACCTTGCTATAAAAAAAGAATACGATATTGATGATCAGTTAATCATGTTAAATCCTTTTAATGTATATGGTGAAATTGGATTTGGCATGGATTTTTATCTTACCTATTTCAAATTTGGAACTGAAATAAAATATTCATTTGGATTAACCAATATTCTTAGGGGAAGTGATAGGAATGGGGAACTTCCGCCTGAATTTGAGAAATATACTACAGCTATAAAAAGTATAACCTCTCATATGGTGGTTATTTCTTTTCATTTCGAATAATTAACCAGTCTGACGTCTCAATTCGGCACACATTATTGCCGCAGCCATTGATACATTTAGTGATTCACTTTTCTTCTTCCTGCTACTATAGTTCGGGATAAGCAGATTTTGATCTGATAATGCGATTAAATCCTCAGAAAGTCCTCCGGATTCATTTCCCAGAATAAGCATTGCAGGTTTGGAAAGTTTTGTTTTGAATAAATCAGAACCATTTAATGAGGTAGCATAAATAGCTTGCAATTTATTTTGTTTAATATTAGTTAAGAATTTTTTCAGATCAACATAATGAATATCAACCCTGAAAATTGCTCCCATACTAGATTGTACAACCTTTGGATTGTAGCAGTCAACAGTATCAGTAGAGCAGAATATTTGTTTCACTCCAAACCAGTCTGAAAGCCGGATGATTGTACCAAAATTTCCAGGATCTCTTAATTTATCAAGTACAAATGAGATATCTCCAATCTGATTTGCTTCGGGAAGTTGAACTTGTGGTTTTTTTATAACTGCCAGCACCTCCTGAGGATTATTCAGGGAGGTGATTTTATGAAACTCTTTTGCGCTTACCTCAATCAAACCCGTATTTTGGCTAAGAGATGAAAAATCAATATGGTTTTTGCTATTGGAAGTACAAATAAGCATATTTATTAAATGAGGATTATTCTGGATGGCCTCATTGACAATTTTTATCCCCTCGACAATGAATGACTTGAATTCATCGCGGTACTTCTTTTGTTGTAATAAACGAAGGTGCTTTATTTGCTGTTTGCTTATCAAGAGCCGAAAGATTAAATAATTAAATATGCATGTATATAATAATATGGTATATTTATTTTCGAATTACTTTACATGCTACAAAAATTTATCTTTGCGCGAAAGTAATAAATTAACTCTGAATAAATTGCTCTACAGAATTTTCCATATACCCAATAAAAGCACTAATTTATTATTTCTTGGAGCTATTCTGCTTGCCTGTTCCTGTTCACCCACCCGACGAATTGCAGATGGAGAATATTTACTTAATAAAACAAGCATTGAGATCGATTCGAAGGAAATTGATCAAAACGAAATAAAGAAATATGCCAAGCAGAGTCCAAATAAAACCATTCTGGGCTTTAAGTTTCATCTGTTTCTCTACAATATTGCATCACCAAAAAGAGAGAAATTTCCCAGTTCATGGTTTAGAAGAATTGGTGAAGAACCTGTAATATGGGATGATATCCTTACTGAAAGTACCATGAACCAATACAAGAAATTTCTGGAAACTAAAGGATATTATGATGCCAGTATTCAAGATACTGTAAAACTTAAGAAAAAGAAAGCTGAGACCGTATATAAGATCTCGCTTGGTGAACCACATACCATAAACAACATTAAATATAAATTCGAGGATCAGAGTGTGTCAGAGTTAATCCTCTCAGATACAGTGAATTGTTTGATACATAAAGGAGAAAGATTTGATAAAGAATTATTGCAAAATGAGAGACTAAGATTGGAATTGTTAATGAAGAATAGCGGATATTATAAATTTAACAGGGAATATATTTATTATGAAGCTATTGAAACAGAAAATAGGAATAAGGTTAATCTAATAATTACTATTAAGGAGAATGTTATTGGTATTCCTGATCCTGTAACAAAAGTAAAACATCACTACCAGTACAAAATCAATAAATCATTTGTGTATACTGATTTCACAAATTTCAACAACTTGTCTGATGAGGAAAAGCAGAGGGCCGATACGGTTAAAATAGAAAAGAACAATATTATCTATTTCGGGAAACAAAAAATAAGACCGGAGGCTGTTTTGTATCCTAATTTGATGAATCCTGGGAGAATCTACAATTTAAAGGATGTAAAAAAATCATACAACAATTATTCTTCGATAGGACTTTTTAGAATAATTAATATTCATTTTGATGAGATGGACAACAGTTTTGCAGATACAAGTGAATATAGATATATAAACGAGGTAATTGAATTGACACCCAGGAAAAAACAAGCATACCAGTTTGAAATTGTTGGGACCAATTCGGCTGGAGATATAGGAGCAAGGGCAAATTTGCTGTACAATAATTTTAATCTTTTTCGTGGCGCGGAAAATTTTCAGGTTATTTTAACCGGTGCAATCGAGGCAATGGATAAAAGAGAAAAAAGTCCTCCAATGAAGGAATTTGGAATTGAGACTTCTCTTACTTTTCCTAAATTTCTTGTGCCATTTAATGCAAATCGATTTACAAGAAAATTTAATCCAAGGACTATAATTAATATATCATACAATTACCAGGACAGACCTGATTATTTAAGAACAATTGCAAGTACATCTTTTGGGTATAAATGGAAGGGCAATGCATATAATACCCATCAGTTAATTCCCGTAGATTTTAATTACGTTAGACTACCTGATAGCATAAGGGATCAAAATCTATGGAATGATATAAAGGATACACCCTTGAGGAATAGTTATGAAGATCATACCATATTGGCTGCACGATATGTATTTGAGTTCTCAAATCAACGAATTGAAAAAGGCGGTAATTTTGTTTACCTCCGGACAAACCTTGAGTCGGCCGGGAATTTGGTATATGGGATTAAGAGCCTGACATCTTCAGGCAATGATTCAACCCTATTTCAGGTTCCTTATTTTCAGTATTTAAAATCTGATCTTGATTTAAGATTATATAAGCAAATAACTCCTGATAATAAAATTGTATACAGATTTTTCGTTGGTGTAGGTTATCCTGTTGGTAAATCAGAAACACTTCCGTTTGAAAAGATGTACTTTTCAGGAGGTCCTTACGGAATTAGAGCATGGAGTACCAGAACACTTGGACCCGGATCTGTTTCAGACACTATTTCCACTGCAACTTATGCAAATAATCTGGGCGATATTAAACTGGAAATGAACTTTGAATACAGGTTTAAGCTTTTCTGGAAGCTTGAAGGAGCATTCTTCATTGATTTAGGTAACATTTGGACAATAAAGGATTACTCCAGTCGACCCGGATCTTCGTTTGATTGGAATCGATTTTATAACGAAATAGCTGTAGGTACTGGTCTGGGAGCAAGATTTGATTTTTCATTTCTCCTGATACGAACAGATTTTGGTATTAAACTGCGTGATCCTGCTATTCAGGAAGGAAGCAGATGGATTGATTTTAGTGAGACAGCTGATAAGTCATTTGGTAAGCGATTTGTCTTCCAGTTTGGAATTGGATACCCCTTCTAATTGTATTTTTATAGCCATGGAAATCCAAATAAACAGGAATTATTTAAAAATTACATAGAAGAGTTATAAATTTGCTGGCCATTACAAAGTAGATGCGCTATAAGTTTTTTATCATTTATAACTGAAATAGAACATTTAAGTGCTTAATAATAATTGAAAAACAATAAAATAATGACAAAAGTTTTTGATGTAATTAAACCAGGAGTTGTTACAGGCGATGATTTGCAGAAAGTATTTGCTGTTGCCAAAGAGAACCAATTTGCAATACCTGCGGTTAACGTAGTTAGTTCAGGTTCTGTAAATGCTGTACTAGAAGCAGCTAAAGTGGTTAACTCGCCTATAATGATTCAGTTTTCACATGGAGGTGCAGTTTTTTATGCTGGTAAAGCAGCTCCTAATGAAAACCATAGTGCGGCTATTGTTGGTGCTATCATTGGCGCAGAAAGCGTTCATAAGTTAGCAGAATTATATGGTGTAGCCGTTGTTCTTCATACCGATCATGCCGCCCGCAAATTACTTCCATGGATTGATGGTCTGCTTGACGCAGGAGAAAAATTCTACAAGGAAAATGGTAAGCCTTTGTTTAGCTCTCATATGCTTGATTTGTCTGTAGATCCAATTAAGGAAAACATTGAAACTTGTAAGAAATACCTTGAGCGCATGAGTAAAATTGATATGACTCTTGAAATCGAATTAGGTGTTACGGGAGGTGAAGAAGACGGCGTTGATAATTCCAATATTGACAATGCATTACTTTATACCCAACCAGAAGATGTGGCTTATGCTTACGAAGAATTAAGTAAAATCAGTGATAATTTTACTATTGCTGCTTCATTTGGAAATGTTCATGGAGTATACAAACCGGGCAATGTGCAACTTACTCCTAAAATACTTGATAACTCTCAGAAATATATTCAGGAAAAATATGGAACATCTGAAAAACCTGTTGATTTTGTATTTCATGGTGGTTCAGGTTCTACTCATAAGGAAATTCGTGAAGCAGTTTCATACGGTGTTATAAAAATGAATATCGATACGGATACCCAGTGGGCATTTTGGGATGGTGTTCGTACTTACGAAGCTGCAAACCACGATTATCTTCAGGGACAGATCGGTAACCCTGAAGGTGATGATAAACCTAATAAAAAGAAATACGACCCAAGAGTATGGTTGCGCGAAGGTGAAAATTCAATGGTGACAAGATTGAAAACCGCTTTCGAAGATCTGAATTGTATCGATCGTAATTAGATTAAAAAATTCTTATATTTTTCTAAAAAGCCTTTGCTATACAAAGGCTTTTTTTATTTAGATGTCTTTTTAATAATATTGTGACATTAAAATGAACCCAAATCAAAATTAGTAATGGGTAAGCATAGAGACAGCAGAGCACAATTTTCCAGTAAATTTGGACTTATTGCCGCTGCAGCAGGTTCTGCCATTGGACTGGGTAATATTTGGAAATTTCCTTACATTACTGGAGTTTATGGAGGAGCTGCTTTTTTATTTGTATACCTGGGTTTTATTCTTGCTATCGGGTTGCCCATAATGCTCTCCGAACTAATTATTGGAAGAAAATCAAGACGAAATGCTGTTGGAGCTTTTAAGAAACTTGCCCCTGGTACACCCTGGCGTTTCATAGGATCATTTGGAGTTGCTGCTGCTTTTCTTATTTTATCTTTCTATGGAGTAGTAGCGGGGTGGAGTATTAAATATGTGGTTTTTTCTATTAATAACAGTTTTCATAGCAGTTCGCCGGAAGCTATTGCATCTGCATTTAAAAGTTTTATTACCAATCCGGTTGGACCTTTATTTTATCAGATCCTTTTTATGCTCATGACCGGAGCCATAGTTATTATAGGTGTACAAAAAGGAATTGAGAGGTACTCAAAAGTTTTGATGCCAATACTTTTAATCATTATCATTATTCTTGATATTCGAGCTGTCACTTTACCTGGTGCCGGGGAAGGATTGCGATTTCTTTTTCATCCAGATTTTTCTAAATTGACTTTTGAGGGAGTGCTTAGTGCTTTGGGACATGCATTTTTCTCATTGAGTTTAGGCATGGGCACTCTTATAACCTATGGTTCATATGTTAATAGAAAAAACAACCTGATTAATACGGCAATTCAGGTAACAGTCGCAGATACAATAATTGCAATACTTGCTGGCATTGCAATTTTCCCTGCTGTTTTTGCCTTTGATATTGAACCTGGACAAGGAGTTGGATTAATCTTTATTACCCTTCCAAATGTATTTATGCAAATGCCGGGAGGGTATATATTTTCAGTTCTCTTTTTCATTCTTCTTACTATTGCTGCCCTTACTTCAGCGATATCAATACTTGAAGTGGTTGTTGCTTATTTTACTGAAGAATTAAAGTTAAAGAGGAGAGCTTCCACTATTCTTGCCACATCATTAATTACTCTTTTGGGTATAATCTGTTCTCTTTCGATGGGAATTTTTTCTGAATTCGAAATTTTCGGATTAAATTTCTTCAATCTCCTTGATTTCATTTCTGCAAATCTTCTTTTACCCATAGGAGGTATGTTTATTGCCATATTTATGGGATGGGCATTTGGCAAATATAAAGTAATAAGAGAAGTTGCTCATGGAGGTAGATTAAGAGGATGGTTTTTACGCGTATTTATGATATTAGTAAAATTTGTTGCTCCAATAGCCATTTTTATTGTATTCCTTCAGGGATTGAAAATTCTCGATTTTATTGTAGCACTTTTTTCAGGAAATCATTAGAGAACTTTAAATCTTTAATCACAATATCTTTTTAATTTGAATAGTACAGTTACAGATAGAATTAATGAATTTTTTGTTCCTGCTGTAGAGTTTCTCAATCGAATTATTTTTTGGGATCTCGCTAAAGCAATGGGTATTGATCTGCCATACGAAGTCCCCTTTGTTGTTGTTTGGCTCATTTTAGGAGGCATATTTTTCACCATCAAGATGCGGTTCATTAATATCCATGGATTCAAGCATGCCATTAAGCTCGTTGCTGGTAAATACAGTAAACCAGGTGAACCTGGTGAAGTATCTCATTTCAGAGCCCTGGCAACTGCCCTTTCTGCTACTGTTGGATTGGGAAACATTGCAGGAGTTGCCATTGCCATAGCAGTTGGAGGTCCCGGAGCAACGTTCTGGATGATTGTTGCAGGCTTCCTGGGGATGTCACTCAAATTTTCTGAATGTACTCTTGGTTTGAAATACAGAAGAATATCTGAGAAGGGAATTGTTTCCGGAGGACCCATGTATTACCTTGAGGCTGGATTAAAGAAAAGAAAGATGCGGGTATTAGGTGAATTGCTTGCCATTTTGTATGCTGTTCTGATTATTCTGGCTTCTTTTGGAGGAGGGAATATGTTGCAATCAAATCAGGCTTTTGCACAACTCAGGGAAGTTGCTCCTGTTTTCAACGGACAAGGTTTGATTGTAGGAGGTATTTTGGCATTTGCAGTTGGTCTTGTAATAATAGGTGGATTAAAAAGTATAGCGAGGGTAACTTCTAAAATAGTACCCATTATGGCAATATTTTATGTTCTAACCGCCCTTGTTATCATTGCAATGAACTACAATAAAATATTAAGTGTTTTTGAACTAATATTTGTTGAAGCTTTTTCTATAGTAGCTGCAAAAGGTGGGTTTTTAGGTGTAATGATTATGGGTTTCAGGCGTGGAGCATTCTCAAATGAAGCAGGTATTGGTTCTGCATCCATTGCTCATTCAGCGGCAATAACAAAAATTCCGGTAAGGGAGGGTTTTGTAGCGCTTCTTGAGCCTTTCATTGATACGATTGTAATTTGCACCATGACGGCCCTAGTAATTATATTCACGGGTGTTTATCAATCTCAACCTGATCTAAATGGAGCGCCCTTAACTTCTGCCGCCTTTGCTTCAGTTTTTACATGGTTTCCTTATTTACTGGTTGTTGCTATCTTTCTTTTTGCATTTTCTACCATGATATCATGGTCCTATTATGGACTACAGGGATTTCTGTTTTTATCCACAAAATATGTTAAGAATGTAAAAATTCCTGGCTTAATTTACCAGGCATTGTTTTTACTCTTTGTAATTCTTGGAGCGGCAACCGATCTCACCGATGTTATTACTTTCTCGGATATGATGATTTTGGGTCTGGCTTTTCCAAATTTACTTGGTTTGATTTTTATGTCTGGTGAAATAAGAGAAGATTTAAAAGCGTATCTTAAAAAAAGATATTAGGCTTTACGTTATTGGAAAGTAAAATTTAAACGAAATGAAACTTATCAAAGATTATTTTTCATTTACAAAATCAGAAGTAAGGGGATTGCTCGTTGTCCTTATTATTATTCTGACTCTCATTTTTATTAGGATCATTTCACGAACAGAATCTGATGGCTTTAATATTAGCTTTCATTCTGCAAAAGATTCTACGGAATGCATTCATGCAAAGAAAAGTGGTGCACAATTACCTGTTCATATTAGTGACTTTGCATCACCGGGCGGAAATCAAAATTATACTGAAGCGTTCGACCCGAATACTGCATTATATGATGAATTACTAAACAGGGGATTTGCGATCTATGTTGCTCAGCGTATAATAAAATACAGATCGAATGGAGGGAGGTTTCAGAATGCAAATGATTTACTTAAAATATATGGTATCGATTCCAGTCTGGTATTTGAATTATCAGAAGAAATTCAAATAGATCCACAAATTATATATTCTAAGAATGAATACAAGAATAACTCCAGGGAGAAAGTAATAGATATTAACAGGGTTGACAGTGTTAATCTGAAACAAGTTCCTGGAATTGGATCAGTATTGTCTGCGAGAATTGTCAAATACAGAGATTTATTAGGAGGATATTATTCTTCCTCACAACTTAGTGAAGTTTATGGCATCGATGATAGTTTATCATTAAAGATGTCTTCAATATTTATTATTGATACAGCCTGTATTTGCAAGATAAATTTAAATGAAGCCTCAGTAAATGAGTTAAAAAGACATCCATATTTAACTTATCATCAGGCAAAAGCAATAATAAGTTATAGAAAATTGATTGGCCCTTTTAAATCAAAAAAACAGCTCTTGGAAAACTATCTCTTATCTGAATCAGACTATTTGAAACTGGCGCCATATCTGGCTTTATATTAGTACGTAATTTTTATTGAGAAATGTCTGGAAAAGCAATCAGTTTAACAAAATATTCTCTATTTTTAGAGGAGATTAAGCAATTTAGAAGATTAAATTTGCCGGTATTACTATGATATATCCTGGATTATTGCATCATTACAAATTTTAAACAAATTAATTTGGTAAATTCAACTAGCTGTAATACATTTGCGGCTCATTTTATTAAAGATCTGAATAGTATGATTATAGTTCCTGTAAAAGAAGGAGAAAACATTGAAAGAGCTCTTAAAAAATTTAAGAGAAAATTTGAAAAAACAGGTGTCATCAAAGAACTTAGAGGTCGACAGGCTTTTAAAAAGCCTTCTGAGCTAAGAAGAGATGAGATAAAGCATGCGATATACGTGCAGCATTTACAGGAAGATGAAGAATAAGTTTACTGCTTAGGGATTTTCCAGGATTCCAGGTTGCCGGCTCTTGCTTAAATATTTTTCCGCTGAGTATGGAGCCACTTAAAAAGTTTATCAATTACATACAAATTGAAAGACGATACTCTGAACATACAACCAGAGCGTATGCTGATGATATTGCGCAATTCTCAAACTTTCTTCAAAATAACAACTCTTCCAGAAGTTTAATGGATGCTGAACAAAAAGATGTAAGGCAATGGATGATTGACATGGTGAATTCCGGACAATTGCCCCGAACATTGAGAAGGAAGATTGCATCACTTAAGGCTTTTTATAATTTTAATTTACGGATAGGAACTTTAAAAGTAAATCCTGCAGATGGTGTTATTTTGCCTAAGTTAAAGAAAAATCTCCCCGACTTTATTAATGAATCTTCCATGGAGCAATTGCTTGATGATAGGTTGTTTTCATCCGATTTTCCCGGAACCAGGGATAAGCTCGTGCTGGAATTGTTCTATGCTACAGGAATGAGATTATCGGAAATGGTTTACCTGCCCAGAAAGAATGTAGATATATTTAAGGGAGAGATTCGTATATTGGGAAAAAGAAACAAAGAAAGATTGATTCCTCTTACTCAAACTTCTATTGATTTATTGAAAAAGTATTTTGCAGGCATTGAAGAAGAATTTACTGTTCCTGAATCTGATACATTGATTCTTACAGATAAAGGAAAATCCTGTTATCCAAAAATGATACAAAGAATTGTTATCAAATACCTTGAACAGTCAACAACTCTTGAAAAGAAGAGTCCTCATTTATTGAGACATACTTTTGCAACACATATGTTGAATAATGGTGCCGATCTGAATGCAGTTAAGGAATTGTTGGGTCATGCCACTCTTGCTGCTACAGAGATATACACACACAATACATATGAAAAGTTAAAATCGATATATAAACAAGCTCATCCCAGAGCATAAAAAATGGAGGGTTTAATTATGAACATAAAAATTAATTCCGTTAAATTTTCACCAACAAGAAAACTTGAAACCTTCGTGGAAGACAGAGTAAAAAAGCTTGGGCTTTATTATGATGATATTATAGGAGCTGAGATATTTCTTAAAGTTGAAAATTCACAAAATCTTGATAATAAAGTAACTGAAATTAAACTTGATATTCCAGGGAGTGAGTTATTTGCAAAAAAGCAGAGCAAATCATTTGAAGAGTCAACCGACAATGCAATTGATGCTCTTCGGAAACAAATCATTAAGCACAAGAATAAGAAGAAACGCGCCTAGTTTCAGCATTTCAAAAAATAGGAAATTATTATTGTGATATAAACAAAATATTTTATACATTTGCGAACCGATTTCGGGAGGTTTCTCTCGGAATCGGTGTTCTTTAAAGGGTTAGCCGATGTAGCTCAGTTGGTCAGAGCAGCTGATTTGTAATCAGCGGGTCGGGGGTTCGAATCCCTCCACCGGCTCTAAATCATAGGGGAGATACCAAAGTGGCCAACTGGGGCAGACTGTAAATCTGCTGTCGTATGACTTCGGAGGTTCGAATCCTCCTCTCCCCACGAAAGTGTTGAGTGTGAGTATGATAAATTAGACATGTCTGCACTCATTTTTGTGGTTTAGTGAATAGAAAGAACTGAATAAAGAACGATATCAAACTGAAAAGTTTAGAGTTCATTGAAGTAAATTATTAGCGGGATTAACTCATAATCAGGTTTAGTCATTAAGATTTTGTAATTTTGCAAAATATTTGAAACTAGCTGAAAATAAATCAATTCTGGCATAAATTAATTGCAAGATTGATTGAGCCGCGATGGGAATAACAGGAAATAAGCGGGAGTAGCTCAGTTGGTAGAGCATAACCCTTCCAAGGTTAGGGTCGCGAGTTCGAGCCTCGTCTCCCGCTCTGAATTTATATTGTACATTGAAAAGGATGTTTAGTTTTTTTGGGAATTCGAATCCGATTTCCCTATCAAAGGGTGAAAAGAGACTTTAAATTGAAAAATTTAAAGCCGATGTAGCTCAGGGGTAGAGCGTTTCCTTGGTAAGGAAGAGGTCATGGGTTCAAATCCCATCATTGGC
>CAYWBC010000023.1:0-52613 GCA_964456285.1 uncultured Bacteroidales bacterium | reverse complement strand
AAAAGGTTTCACCCACCGCATTGTGAAAAAAAAAATTTGAGTGAAGAGGATATGATTGATGAGTCCGCTTTCTTTGGAGGTGGCGAAAGAACAATTGTATCACAGAATTTTAGAGGAGGAAAAATTACTGCAATTTTTGGAGGTTCAAATTTTAACCTTACACGAGCTAAACTTGCCCCAGGGAAAAATTACATAGAAGTATTTGCAGTTTTTGGTGGTATGAAACTTGTTGTACCTGAAGACTGGGATATAAAAATTAGTGTTCAAACAATATTTGGAGGATTTTCGGACACACACAGAATTCATCCGCAAAATACCGGCGATGAAGCCAAATCAGAATTGATTATTGCGGGCACGGTGATTTTTGGTGGAGGAGAAATAAAAAGTTATTAAAAACTAACCACTGTAATCTTTAAACCACAGTGCTTCATCCAATTCTTAATAATAAGAGATTCTTAATAGCGTATGCCATTATCTGGATGATAATAGGTGCTACTTACAGCTTTATTCTTATTTATTTATACAACTTTGGCATTGCCATAGCTATTTCTGAAAGCCTTGTACTCATTATTCTATTTGCTCTTCTTGGCATTGGTATATGGTTTCCGGTATATTATACAGACATTGAAAAAAACAAAGTCATCAACTTCACCAGCAATCATCTGGCTGCTGCATCACTTGCAGTTGGATTGTGGTTATGGATTTCATTTTTAATTCTTTCTTCTGCTTTTTCAGATTCTAAGGAGTATGTTCAATACCTGAATGATTCTATTCCCCTGAAAGGAGTCATAGGGTTTTTATTGTATGTTTTAGTAGGTGCGATTTATTATTTACTGATTTACTACAACAATTTTAAAGCAAAACTATTGAGAGAAGCCGAATTGAATGCCCTGGTAAAAGAATCGGAGTTAAGCTCACTGAAATTTCAGATCAATCCGCATTTCCTTTTCAACAGCCTTAACAGTATCAGCTCCTTATCCATGGTAAGTCCTGATAAAGCGCAGGATATGGTCATTAATCTATCAGATTTTCTGAGGTATTCTCTTTCTCATAAGGATGAATCGCTTACAACTTTTGAAAAAGAATTGAAGAATATTGACAGGTACTTAAAGATTGAAAAGATAAGGTTTGGAAAAAGATTAAATGTTGAGAGAGAAATAGGAGAAAACTGTATAAGATATTTATTGCCGGGACTAATACTGCAACCACTTATGGAAAATGCAGTGAAATATGGAATATATGAGAGCATTGAGCAATCTAATATTTATGTACGATCAACATGTTCACCTAATTTATTGGAAGTAACTATTAAAAATGATTACGATCCGGATTTTATAAGCAAAAAGGGAGAAGGTATAGGTTTACGAAATGTTATGAGTCGAATGAAGTTACAATACAGCAGGGATGATTTAGTGAAGTTCTCACAAGACGATAAAACATACAGTATAACTTTGTATTTCCCTCAAATTATATAGTTAGTAGGTACTTTAGAGTTAATTTCTATTGCAATAAAATACATTGGCATGAAAAAAGTAAAAGCAATAATCATTGAAGATGAAGAACTTGGAAGGGAATTGATAAAGAATTATCTGAAAGGTAATGAATTTGTTGAGCTCATTGCCGAGTGTGAAAATGGTTTTGAAGGGATTAAAGCCATCCAGGATCTTAAACCTGACCTGGTTTTCCTTGACATTCAAATGCCAAAATTGAATGGTTTTGAAATGCTTGAAATTCTGGATGATAAACCGGAAATTATTTTTACCACGGCCTACAATCAATATGCTATCCAGGCTTTTGAGTTAAATGCGGTTGACTATTTATTAAAACCTTTTTCTAAAGAAAGATTATTTGAATCTTTGGATAAAGCTATACAAAGGATAAGCAGCAATCAATCCCCAAACAAGAACATACGTAAACTTGTACAAATGCCGCTGGATGCAGTCCTTGAACGAGTTGTTATCAAATCGCATCATAAAATTCATGTTATCCCGGTTGACAAAATAAATTACCTGGAGGCTCAGGATGATTATGTAATGCTTTATACAACTGAGGGAAAACATCTGAAACAGGCAACAATGAAATATTTTGAACAACATCTGGATCCAAAAAATTTTATGCGCGTGCATCGATCTTATATAATCAGACTTGATCAGGTAGAACGACTGGAGCCTTATGGAAAGGATAGTTATATAGCGAAATTAAAAAATGGGCCCTCAGTAAGGATTAGTAAAAGCGGTTTTAAAAACCTGAAAGAAAAACTAAACTTCTAAATTAATTATAAAACTGGTTTCAATTCTTTGAACTCAAATCTTGGATGTCCCGAATAACCTTCCAGACTAAAACTTAAAAACCGGAATTTGAAATAATTATCAGCAGATGTTTTAATAATGTAAGTGAAATTTGGTTTAACCACATAATTGGCCAATCCTGTGGAGGTATTTATACTTACATCCTTCCATTGATATCCTATTAGATCACGCTGTGATGAGAAATCATAGATTCCCAACTTCTCAAAATCAATTTCATCGTAGGTATTTACTGAGTCAAGAACAGCGAGTGAATGACCAGTGCTTAGTAATACCCCCCGAACCAGGTAAGGAATGGTAAGATCAAACTCTGTTGCCAGATCGTAATACGGACCAAACTGTAAATCATAAATTAGCTTATCAGGCTCCATGTTCTGTTGCTGTGAATTTTCAAAGGAATAGAAGACAAAATTGGCTGAGTCAATTTTTTGAATGGTAACCGTATCAATGTCTCCTTCTTCCTTAAATAGGAATTTGTAATTAAGGTCATTTACCTCAATAAACTGTATTCGCTTTATGTCAGAATAAATTCCAGAGAAATATCTGCCTAAAATATAAACCTGCCTGGTGTATTCTTTCTCATCTCCTGAAATAGTCAGCCAGTTACCAACAGCAGTAGAATCCGGATAGGCCGATTGATTATCGAATGCCCACAAATCATTTTCAGGATAGTTCAATGAAGCATCTATATCAGTTTGCTGAGAATTCCAGATAAACCAGTTTGCCCCGGAATTTGTAAGAATATGCCAACCGGAATCACTACATTCAAATCCGAGTTCCCAAAGATCTGCTTCATGCGAACTAAGGATTTCACCGCTTTCAAAATCAAAATAGCTCTGGTAATATTCTATGTTGTCATAAACGCTTATCACTTCTCCGGGATATGGAGTCACACGTTCGTCTTCTTCAAAACATGAAGTAATAAGAAATGCAAGTGGAATTATTATCAAATTAATATACTTCGCTGCCATTTCTATCAGAGCTTTTCAAGAGTGTAATTTAAACTAATAAAGAAAGTTCTTCCATATCCAATAGCTGTTGAATTGCTTCCACTATCATGATAAAAAAGACTCCCGGAAGAATCTACAAACCTAACATTAAAAAGGTTCTTTAGGCCTGCAGAAATTGTAAATTTCTGTTTCCAAAAATTTTTAGACAAAGTTAAATCCATGATATGATACCCAGCTATTGAACTTTGTTTTAAGCCAGTTAAGATGCCGTCTTCATTAAAACTTCCCCTATATTCAAGATAGTCATCGTTGTATTTATAAAAAATCCCAACTTCGTAATTGTATCGGGGGCTAAAATATTGTAATGAAGAAGCAAAATCTATTGAGTAAACAAATCCCTTTTGCTCATCCAGTTTACTTCTGCCTGTAGTTATAATCCCTGTTTTTACAGTTAACCTGGGGAATAAATGATAACTTATTGATGCTTCAATCCCCTGGGTTTTATATGCCCCATCTTCAAGATTAAAATATCTTCCTCTTACCTTATTGCCTCCTGAAGTGTCGATAGCCAGTTGAATAGAATTCCAAATAGCATTATAAAATAAGTCAATTGACAAATCAATGTTATGTCTTTTTTTTGAATGAGAATATTCTCCTGAAATTCTTAGGTTATACCCATCTTCAGGTTTTAAATTTTCATTTCCTAATATCTCATGAGGATTATCAATAAATTCAAGATACATTTGTTTTAATGAAGGTGCGCTGAAGCCTCTGGCAAATGATCCTCTGAAAATGAAATGTTCGGGTTGGTATTTAAAATTCAAAGCATATACTAGTGGGGCTTTAAACTTTGAATTGTAAATTACGCGTACTCCAGGCTGGAGACTGAACGTTTCCACGGGTCGGTATATTATGCTCATAAATCCGGCAAAGTCTGTAATATTCTTTTCTCCCCGTACCCGCTTTCCTTTGGCAAACTCACTACTAAAATCAATTCCAGTCTGATACTCAAACTTATTTCCGGAGATGTTCGAAACAAATGCCCGGGCTGTAATCTGGTGAAATTGAGTAGTGTCATGCAAATCATCATTCTTATGGAGCGTTTTTTCCAGATTTACAAGATCATTTACATAAGTAAGTTTACGCTTTTTGTAATAGGAGTAACCTGCCTGAAGATTCAAAATAAAATCATCATTAAATGTATTTACAATGACAAGACTATTGTTCCATCGAGTGGTATAATGATAGGCGTCAAGTGCAATTTCATAGAGGTTTTCTCTACTTAATGAATCCTGATCTCGTAATTCCTCATGCAAATAATCAGTAATGTAATTTATTTGAAATGCCTTGTTCTTATATGCATAAGAACCCCCAGTCAGGTATTGTAGTTTTGGTTTCCAAATCTTATATCGGGAAGTATCCACTGGCCCCCATCCGGAATGAAATTTCCTGGCACCATGTATAGATAGAGTATGTTTATCAAATCGTTTAGAAGCAGTCATATTAAAATTGTATTCACCAATAGATTCGTAATACATATTAGTTCTACCAGTATAATCTTTCTTTGAATAATCTGAAGTAATAATATTTATTGCCCCTGCCAGAGCGTTGCTGCCATAAATGACAGAAACCGGGCCCTCAATTACTTCAACATGATCAACATTGTAAAGACTTAGCTGTCCGAGATCAATTTTTCCTGCTACTCTTCCTGTTACGGGCATTCCATCAATTAATATTTTAACATAGTCTCCTGAAAGTCCCTGAATACTGAGAAAATCACCCAAAACTCCCTCTGATCTGGATTGGAAACTTAACTCATTGCGTAATAAATCACCAAGATTATTAGCCGATTTCAATTGTATCTGCTTGCTATCAAGAACATCAATCTTATAAATGGATTTGTCAACCGGCTGGGCTCTGAATTGCCCTGTTACAACGACACGGTCTAATTGATAATATTGGGGAGAAAGCATAATAATATGATCTCCCCCTGTATCTAAAGTATCAATATAGGTTTTAAATCCTAAACTCGATACAGCAATTATCACAGGGAGTTCATGATTTAAAGTAAGCTTCCCGTCATGATCAGAAATGGCATTTTCTTCGATATCTTGTGCAACAGATTTTATTACAATATGAGCAAATTCAACGGCCTGATCTGTTACCTTGTCTTTGAATACAAGATGCACTTCTTGTGTCTTCACATAATTAAATGCAAAACAAAACAATATCAAAAAGCAAAATCTGGCAATACCCATTTAAATAAGAGACCTAGTGATACAAAAAATTACTCAACTTTTTGCTGCTGAATAGTAATAGAACCTGCAGCTTCGCCGGAATAGTCAGTAAAATAGATTTTGTATATCCAGAGATCTGTATTTTTTACAAAGTAGCTGGTGTTTTCCACTATAGAAACTTCATGTGTTACGGGGTCTTGTTGCTTCCATTCCCAACCAATAATATCAGCCTGGTCCGTAAAACCTGATTCAGCATCTGAATAATTTGCATCGGCAGGAGTTATGCCTGTTACCTTAACTGCTTTTCTGTCTTTATTCATTAAAACACCCATAACCGGATAATCAATTTCTGTAGCGGGGCCAGTAGGTATTTTGGCGATATACCTGGTAAATAAAAGATCCCAGCTATCCATATCAGGTTCTATTTCAATCATTTCCTGAGTAACCAGTGAATAATGAATAAAATGTTTTGTATCGGCATATTCAGCCGGAGAGAAGGTCGCATCTACCTGGTTCGATCCATCAATATTTGCCCATCGTAAGATATAAGTGTCTGTAGCTCCATTTCTCATTACGATGTATAGCTTTTTATAAGATCCATCAGATAATTTGATCACATAGATATATTGACCAATAACATTGTGAGTATTGCTATGATCGTAAATTGCCCAATCATAATCAAATCCATCTGCCTCAAGATTAAATGCCCCCCGCATCCAATCGCTTTTATCATTGTACAAAGCTGTCCAGCTTTCTATTCCGGAAGTATCAACTGATTCCCAGACGGTAGTATCTCCTACTTTGTAGAGCTCCATTCCTGCTCCTTCATTAATGATGATTGTAGCAGTTCTTAGTGGAACTGAAAAGCCCAGATCCCAGTCAGTACGATTGGTTGTTGATACCTCACCGTTGGTAAAGCTGTAATAAACATCATTTGCCTGGTTGGCTCCCATGAAAATATCAACTTTGCTGGTATCACACCCGCAATCTTCCTTTTTGCAAGAAGTAGTAAGCAATAATACAAAAAGTGATATGTATAGTAAATTTTTCATTTTTATAAAAGTTAACGTAAATACAACAAAAGACAAGCATTATTTTTCAATGCCATTGACTTATTTTTTAATAAAAAAAGATCGGTTAAACTGAAAGATAGGGAGGGGCCCTTAATAAATTTCCGGAAATTCTTACATGCTGATAAACTTTATCAGGCAATACCAGGTATTTAAATTTGCTTATTCCTGTTCTGAAGAAATCGAAAAAGCGTTTCTGGATAATAGATTTATTTTGTGAAATAAAATCTTCTGTATCCTTGTAACTCAATACATAGCAATTCTTTTCTGCATTATTCTCATTTGATTCAACAATTGCCTTAGCCTTGGCCTGGTTTGGTGGAAGGAAATTAGAAAAGAATTGTCCTCTGAAACCAATCAAAACACAAATCCATACTACAGAAATGTAGATGAGATAGGGGAGAAACGTACTTATGCTGCCAAAGAAAAACATAGTGATTTGATTTCTGAGAAAACAAAGTTACTAATCTTTATCTTAAATAGTTAGCCATAATATGAAAGTAATATTTTATTACATTCAAATTTTTACGAATTTTATACATTCATTAAACAGTAAGTTTAAATACTTTTAACATTATGGATGACTTTCTTGCAGCTCGTTATCAGATGGCAGTATCATTAGGGTTTCATATTGTATATGCAAGTATTGGGTTTACAATGCCATTCTTCATGTTTGTTTCACATCTGAAATGGATCAGAACTGGTAAGGAAGTATACTTTCAACTTACAAAAGCATGGTCAAGAGGGATTGCGATCTTTTTTGCCATTGGAGCTGTTTCTGGCACCGTACTTTCATTTGAACTGGGGCTTTTGTGGCCTGAATTTATGAAGCATGCAGGACCTATTATCGGCATGCCATTTTCCTGGGAAGGAGCAGCATTTTTTATTGAGGCAATTGCCCTGGGTCTGTTTCTCTATGGATGGAAAAGATTAAACAAATATGTTCATCTTTCTGCAGGTTTGCTAATTGGTATTTCTGGGGTCGCTTCTGCTTTTTTTGTAATTGCGGCAAACGGATGGATGAATAGTCCCCAAGGTTTTGACTGGGTAAATGGACAGGCTATAAATATCGATCCTGTAGTGGCTATGTTTAATAAAGCCTGGATTTCTCAATCAACACACATGGTTATTGCAGCATTTGCTGCAACAGGTTTTGGAGTTGCCGGTTTGCATGCATTTTTATTATTGAAAAACAGAAAATCAGAGTTTCATAAATCAGCATTTAAAATTGCTTTAACATTCGGTGCCATTGCCTCTATCATCATGCCTCTTAGCGGAGATTTTGCAGCGAAAAATATCGCGAAACGTCAGCCTGAAAAACTTGCTGCTATGGAATCCTTGTTTGTTACTCAAACAAGGGCTCCATTGATTATTGGGGGCATTCCCAACGAAGAGACTCAGGAAGTTAAAATGGCTATTGAAATACCGGGGTTTCTTAGTTTTCTTGCTTTTGGCAAGATGGATGCTGAAGTAAAAGGACTTGATCAATTTCCTCGTAACGAATGGCCTCCGGTTTTAATTACCCATATCAGCTTTCAGTTCATGGTACTATTTGGTTTTATCATGATGGCAATTGCTATTCTGTTTTTTGCTCTAAGCTGGCGATGGAAACATTTGCTGAACAAAAAATGGTGGCTTCTTCTATTAAGCTTTTCTATTCCTTTAGGATTTCTGGCTATTGAGTTTGGGTGGATGGTAACAGAACTTGGCCGGCAACCGTGGATCATCTATCGGATTATGCGAACAGAGGAAGCTCTAACACCTATGCCAGGAATAGTGTTTCCACTTGTTATTATATCAGTAATCTATCTGATACTTACAATGCTTTCATTTTTTCTAATGAAAAGGCAAATACGATATATAAATGAAAAATCCCTTTAATCCTTTTTAAATTTTAGAATTATGATGGAGTTGGCAATTCTGTTTTTAGGTCTTTCATTATTGTTGTATGTATTACTTGGAGGTGCTGATTTTGGGGCAGGGATTATTGAAATATTTGCCGGCAAGAAAGATATAAATACCATTTCAAAAGCAATTGCTCCGGTATGGGAGGCAAATCACATATGGCTCATTGTTGTAATTGTCGTTATGTTCAATGCTTTCCCCGAGGTTTATTCAACAGTATCACTATATCTGCATATACCCATAATGATGGTTTTGATTGGGATTATTTTCCGTGGTACAGCTTTTACCTTCAGATATTATGATCCCTTCAAGGATCGTTCTCATAAAATTTATACCTTCCTTTTTAAAATTTTCAGTGTGTTTACTCCATTTTTTCTTGGAGTAACTCTTGGAGCAGTTATATTAGGAGATATCAATACAGATTTATCACTTTCCTTTTTTGAACTTTTTGTTGCCCCATGGTTGAATTTCTTCTCTTTAGCACTTGGTATATTCATAATTTTTCTGTTTGCTTACCTTGCATCTGTCTATCTTGCCGGAGAGCAAAGTAACAAAGACTCTGACCTGGTTTTTATCGGGTACTCTAAAAAGCTTCTTGCCTTAATAGTCATCTCCGGATTGCTTGTATTTCTTGCAGCAGAATATGAAGGATTGCATCTTTTTCGTGAATACTCCGGTTCATGGATCAGTTTAATTTGTGGAGGTTTGGCAACTGTACTAATTCCAGTGATAATTTGGGCTTTGAACAAAAGAAAAAAGAATATCACAAGATTAACAGCTGGAGCACAAATAACAGCTGTTATTATTGGATGGTTCGGAATACAATTCCCTGTTTTGGTAAATCTCAGAAATTTGCCTTCATTAACTGTTTATAATACAGTAGCTCCGGATAAAACTCTACAGATGATGATTCTTGCTTTAATTGTTGGATTAGCATTTGTGATTCCGTTGCTTTTATACTTATTCAAGGTATTTAAGTTTTCAGGGGAAAATGAATTAGATTACTAGGAAAGATTTTCTTTTATTTTTGCACTTCATTTGAAGAGATAATCCCATTCAAAATTGCAAAAACTGTTAATCCGGCAATGGTTTTAATGCCAAGCTTTGCAGTAATGTTTTTGCGGTGTGCAATAACAGTGTGGATGCTGATAAAAAGCTTATCTCCAATTTCTTTGTTTGTAAAACCCAGGGCAACAAATTTTAGAATTTCAATTTCACGTTCGCTTAAATGGTTATTAGAAGAAGGTTCCTCTTTCTTTGACTCTAGTGCGCCATATGTCTTATATAGCTTAGTCGAAATTTCATTTTCATTCTCATAAGCATTAATGATTTCTTCAAAATAGGGAATTAAATTATCAGGCAGTTTAGTATCTGTAATGGCAATAAGTTTACATTCCCGGAAAGTGTTTTTTATTTTATCCAGACAAAAAATACAAGGGTTGGGAATAAGTTTCTGATCAAGAATTATTATTAGTGATTTATCATCTTCATACTGATAGATATCCTTAATATCGTCACAAAAAACCAGATCAGTATCAGAATTTATTGAAGAAATAAATTGCAGCAATCCTTTTTTTACAAGAGAATTCCCTATACATACTATTGTGCTTGAATAACTCATTTTAAATCACCTAGAATTTGAGATTCCAGAAACTGAACTTTAGGTGCAAGCACCTTATTCTCTATACGTGCATGATCCTTCAAATCACGCTCCAGCCGAAACAATTCGAAAAGAAGGGCATTTGAAATGGTATGATCTTTTGCTGGCGGTAAATATTTAATAATGATGTTCTTCAGATCATAGAGTTTATCCTCAATGTTTGTATGAGTATCAATAAAACCCTTAATTGATCTTTCATTTACAAGATTCACTATCGCATTATCAACCCTATTTTCTGAAAATGCATTATCAATAGTCAGGATATAAGGGAAGATCTCATTTTCTTCATTTTGTATATGAGCCACAATTTCCTGCTTATATTCTTGAAAAAACTTTCCAATAAGTTCCGCCTGATCCTTTTGTTTTTTGTCAGAAAGTTCTTTTAGTTTTTGTATAAGAATATCAATCTGAGGGATCTTGTGGTTTAAATAGTAATTATGTGATTTCTGTATATAGCTAATGATCAATTTCGATGGAAAAGTCTGTAAATGAGCTTGTGGGAAGTAGCTATGATCATTAAAGGAATTAATGATTTCCAAAAAGAATTCACTATTTACATTATTAACGGAACATACCTCATCTATTGTTTGATCGCCAAATCCTAACTGAATATCAAACCTTTCAAGTATGGCCAATAATAAGTAGTTTGTATGAATGACTTCAGCCATTTTTGTGTTTTTATTCAATAACATTTCTGTATTTGTTTAGATTAGTTTATATCTGATAACTATAACATTTGTTAAATTGTAATGTTTATATATAGCAATTTGTTCAGTTTCAAAATTTACAAAAAAGGATCTTAGTTCTCAATAAGAATTCTTATCTTTAGTAAAGAGCTGTTTCACTTATTGTTCATTAGTCTTAGTACAATATGTTGCAAGATTGTTTACTTCCTGGCGCACGATTGTTAAAAATAATTTTTCTGCCGATTATTATTCCACCAAGATTTATTTTGAGTATCATTTTTTCTCATTATATTGAGTCTCAAGAAATAAGTTGTTTTGCAATTGCTATGGGGAATAATCTTCTTATATTGATAGATATATTACTGATTGTTTTTATTTTACTGTTTTGCTTATTTGGAATTAAGAAAATAAGGAAGAATTTAAAAGAGCTTAAAAAGCAGCTGAAAATTAGCAACAATAAAATCAATGATCAAGAGAAGGAGATATCGCTGCACAAAGAGAATCTGAATGAGCAGATAAAATTATCTGACCAACAAAACAAGTTAATTCATAAACAAAGGGTTGAATTAGAAAAACATCGGCACAACCTGGAAAAAATTGTAGAGTCTAGAACAAACGACTTGAAATTCGCTAAGGAAAAGGCCGAAGAATCTGACCAATTAAAAACCTCCTTTCTGGAAAATATGTCGCATGAAATAAGGACCCCAATGAATGCCATCATGGGATTTGCAACATTATTGAATGAATCCAATATTTCAGAAAATAACAAACAGCAATACACAGCAAGGATTAATAGCAACTGCCTGGTGTTATTAAACCTAATTGATAATATTCTTGATATGTCAAAGATCCATGCCGGTCAGATGCAAATTGTTAAATCAAATTTTTCTGTTAAAAAAATAATGAAGGAGGTCTATGACTTTTATACATGGGAAAAGGAAGAGATTGGACGAAAGAGCATAGAATTTGTTCTTACTATCGAACCAAAGGAGAAAGATTATATTTTATATTCTGATTCGTTTCGTTTCAAACAAATTCTTTCTTCCTTAATAAGCAATGCTTTGAAATATACTGAGAAAGGAAGTATTAAAATTGGTTGTATTCCTAAATACAATACCGTGTATGAAAAAGAACCAAATATGCTTCAATTTTTTGTGGAGGATACTGGCATAGGTATTCCATCCGACAAGTCTGAATTTATTTTTGACCGTTTTAGTAAAATTGAAGACGACAATTCCAAACTATATCGCGGTGCTGGTTTGGGCCTTTATATTGCTAAACAGTTGGTTGATTTGATGGGTGGAAAGATTTGGGTAAATAGTCGTGTATCAGAAGGTTCAGTGTTTAATTTTTCTTTACCATATTTTGATACTGGTGATGTAAAGCCTAAAAAGACAAAACAAGTTAGGGCGAAAAAGAAAAAGCTCCCGGTTTACGATTGGCGCAATAAAACCATTCTAATTGTTGAGGATGAACAAAACAATTTTATCTATTTAAGTGAAATCATCAAGCGCACCGGAGCTAAAATTTTAGAAGCAAATAATGGCAAACAATCATTTGATCTGATTCAGAAACATACTGAAATTGACCTGGTATTAATGGATCTAATGATGCCTGAAATGGATGGTTATGAAGCCACAAAAAAGATAAAATCTCTTCGCCCCGGAGTGCCGGTAATTGCACAAACTGCATATACTATGGCAAAGGAAAAAAAGAGAAGTCTTGAATCCGGATGTGATGGTTACATTTCGAAACCTTATAATCCTCCTGTACTTCTTGATCTTATAAATAATTTTCTATAGTTTACTTATTGGAGCCCTTTTTTAACACCTCTTTTGATATCCCTAAATTTTCTTCCTTAATCTTATCGCCATAAGGTTCAATATGAATAACTACATCAAACACCTCATGATCAAGGCCCTCTTTTATATTTTTTTCTACATAATGCGAAATTTCGTGTGCGTTGCTTAAGGTCATGCTGCCGTCAAGCTCAATGTCAATGTTTATCATTAATTTATGGCCTGCTCTTCTAATTCTCATTCTATGAGGATTTCTTACTCCTGGTGTTGATTCTACAATTTTAAAAACATTTTCATACACAGATTTTTCAATATTCCCGTCCATCAATTCAAGATTTGTTTCCAAAAATATTTTTATGGCTATCCACATTACCCAAAAACTCACCATAGTTGCAATTATAACATCCAATACAGGCATGTGAAATAAATGAGTTAAAACAATTCCAACTAATACCGAACAGGAAATCACAATATCGCCTTGCATATTTTTAGCAGTAGCGATAAGCATGCTGCTTTGTGTTTTCTTTCCAATATGAAATTGGTAACGAGTCAAGATAATCTTGACAATAATTGAAAGAACAATTGCAATAATTGCAAGTTTACCAGGCATTTCTCCATATGTACCCTCAATAAGTCGCTTAATTGAGGAAATTGCTAATTGTGCACCTGCAAAAAAAATGACTACAGCTAAAATTATTGTTGCATTGGGTTCTGCCTTTCCATATCCATAAGGAAACTTGATATTTGGCGGTTTTATTAGTAAAGAGGCTATGTATAATGTCATCAAAGATATCAAAACATCTCCGGAAGAATCAATACCATCAGCAATTACTGAAAGACTATTATCCATGTGTCCTGCAGTAATTTTAAAAATAGCAAGTAATCCATTCCCAATGATTCCAATCCAGGAGGCAATTTTTATTCTTTTAGTTCTGTCTGACATAATAATAAAAGTACAAATAATTCCAAACTCAAGAATTCAAAAATACCAGAAATACAGCCATCACAAACATATTGCTTATAAAAATTTTCATTCTGTTTTTTGATTGATGATAATTTTAGGTTTTGTGAAACCATTTTTTTCATTTATACTTGCACAAAGAATGGTGCTTAATTCTCCTATTGGGAGAAAAGCTGAAAAGGGAATCAGGTGATCCCGATGATTATCGGGAAATTCCTGGACAGTTCCCGCTGCTGTAAGCTCCAATACTTTCAAACTATCTTGCCACTGTCCCGCTGAAGGCGGAATGGGAAGGCGTTTGAAAGGGAGTAAGTCAGAAGACCTGCCATTCATTTATCTCATTATGTAGCTTTCGGGAAAAAAGCTGAGTAATGATTGCCTGAAAAACAATCTGAAAGCTCTACTTAACCCAAAGTTACAAATGATTGCTTTGTAAATCATTTGTAATGAATTGTATAAGAAAAATAGTACCGCCCCTATTAATAGCACTATTGCATTCTGCCATAGCATATGCCAGCATTACAGATACAATTCATAGTATTCAGGAAATTGAAGTAATAGCATCTCGTCTTGAACAGTACATAATCGGTTCTTCAGTTCAAGAAATTGATTCTCTAACACTTAATAATTACCCATCACAATCACTTGCTGAAGTGCTCAGTCATCAATCGCTGGCTTCTGTTAAAACCTATGGTCCTGGTGGAGTTGCTGGCATTTCTATTCGTGGAGGAGGGTCCCATCATGCCTCAGTAGTATGGAATGGTATAAATATCCAGAGCCCGATGCTTGGGGAAGTTAATTTTTCTACTTTGCCGGTGAGTTTTATTGACAAGGCCTACATTCAGTATGGTGGAGCTACTACTTTGTTTGGTTCGGGAGCAACAACAGGAAGTATTCATCTTTCAGATGAATTGCATTTAAACAAGGGATTTCAGGCCGATGTTTCTTCATACATCGGAATTAATCACAATTATATAGATAGCAATAGTTACGATATTAGTGATTTTGTTCAATCTGCCAAACTAAGTTATAGTAACAGAAGGTGGGCAAGTTCACTCAAGTTCTTTTTCCAGGATAATAGAAATGACTTTGACTTCCTTAATTCTGAAAAGTCGGAAAAACCATATGAAAAACTAGATCATGGGAGCTATAATCAATATGGGTTTTCACAATCGAATAAATTTTTACTCGGCAAAAAATCAGTGATAGGAACCGATATATGGTGGCTTAATCTGTACAAAGAAATTCCCTCGCAAATGAGCGATTATGAAAATGGCATTACTGATCAAACAGATCGAAATTTAATGTATTCGTTCTATTACAAATACCTGGGTAATAAGATTAGAATCAAAATACAATCAGGGGGCTTCTATAATCAGGTGCTTTATGAGGATCCTCGAAGAGATCCTCGTATAACAAACAACAGATCTTTTTCAAGTATAAATATTTCCGAATTTACATATGACTTGTTTAGTAATCTACAACTTGGATTTATTTGCGAATACAAGAGTGAAAGGGGATTGTCGGGATTCTATAATGATTGGGAAATTAGAAAAATTATTAGCCCGGTATTTTCAGTTCTTTATAAGAGTTCAAACCTAAATGCAGTTGTTAATGTGCGAAAAGAAAATGTTGATGGTAAGTTTATTCCATTTGTATTTTCAGCGGGACTCGATTTCTTGATAATTAATGGACTTAGTTTGAAAGGACATCTTTCCAAAAATTATTCGTTGCCCACTCTCAACAACTTGTATTGGGAATTTGATGGTTTTGCTACAGGCAATCCAAACCTGTTGCCGGAAAGTGGATGGTCATTTGAAACCGGAATGCACTATTCTCTGGAGAAAGAACGATTGCATTTTAATACGGGTTTGGTATTGTTTCAAAATAATATTGCCAATTGGATAAAATGGCTCGTTGATACGAATAATATTTATAAACCTCAGAATGTACTTGAAGGAATTACACGAGGAATTGAACTTGACGTTTCAGTCAGCAGTAAGTTCAATTCGATACAGATTTTATTAAATGCCCGTTACGGATATACACATGCTGAAGCATTAAAATCAGGAACCACAGATATACAACCAGGCAGGCAGATGTTCTATATACCCAAGCATAAAACATGTACAAGTATTGCTGTCAAATACAAAAAATACTTTGCTGAGTATTCTCAGAACTTTGTTGGAAAACGGACCTTTGATAATTTGGGAGGGAGTCTAGATGCTTATACCATTGGAAATTTCATGCAGCAATTTACCATACCAATAGAGGAAGAAATGAGGCTGGTTATTTACATGAAAATTAACAATCTGTGGGGTACAAGATATCAAATGCAGAAATCATATGCGCAACCTTTGCGGCAATACACAATCGGAATTAAATTTTTGTTCAACCAATAACCTTATTAAAATGATAATGATTAAAAACAAACTTTCCATTCTCACAGTATTAATATCTGTGTTTTTTATACTTTCATGCAAAGAGGATTCCGAAGATTCTTTGGTTGCTCCCTTTACAAATGGGGCGTTTATCTCATGCGAAGGAAGTTTTGGTAACGGGAATGCCTCAATAAGCTATTACAGCATTTCAGTTGATAGTGTTTACAAGGATATCTTTTGCAATGCAAATGACAGAAGTGTAGGAGATATTTTGCAGTCGATTACCATAATTGATGGAAGCGCATACCTGGTTGTTAATAATTCCAGTAAAGTTGAAGTTGTTGATGCTACTAGTTTTCAGGTTCAGGGAGTAATATCGGGGATTTCATCACCAAGGTATCTGGTTGCCAGTGGCAATACAGCATATGTCAGTTGCTGGGGTGATAATTCGGTAAAAATAGTTGATTTGAATACCAATGAGGTAACTGGTTCGATATCTGCATCTTCGGGGCCGGACAAAATGCTAATTCAAAATGATAAATTGTATATTGCCAATTCTGGAGGTTGGGGAGTTGATTCAATAATAACTGTTGTAGATATCACCACCAATGAAGTCGTAAAAAGTATTGATGTAAAATATGCTCCGGTTGATCTTGTTGTTGATCAGCAGGGAGATATTTGGGCTCTTTGTTTTGGAAAAATCATTTATGGTCCGGAAGATCCATATCCTATTCTTGAAGAAACTGCTTCTAAACTCTTCAAAATTGATACAGAAACTGATCTTGTTGTTTTGGAAGAAACACTTTTTGAAACTCAACATCCAATGCAGCTTGAAATTGATAATGCAGGCGCATTGTATTTTGGTGGAGGATATACTTTTCCGGGAATATATAAAGTGGAAATAGCCGGGGGTGTGCAGGCACCTGTAAAAATAATTGAAGATTATGCTTATGGCTTTGACATAAATCCTAGTACCAATGAGCTTTTTTTAACCCTTTCACCTTCATATACATCTGCCGGTATCTTAAAAAGATTCACCACAGATGGGAATGAGATAGGAAGTTATGAATGTGGAATAAGTCCGAATGCTTCGGCATTTATGATGGATGAATAATTGTAGAAAATTCATGTATTAGACTATGAATTAAAATTATTAACTTCCACCAGCTTAAATTTTATTTAAAATGTGTAGGAGTATATTGTTTAGATTGCTTTTCCCCCTCATACTTATTTTTCATCTTATTCCGATTTTTTCACAGGGTTTTACCGTTTCTGAAGGAAAACTAATTGATGCAAATGGAGAAGAATTTATTATTCGTGGTATGAACCATCCTCATTACTGGTTTTTTAAGGAATCATATAAGGCATTGGATCGTTTGGCTGAACTAAATGTGAATTGTGTGAGAATAGTTTGGGAGTCAGAAGGGAAAGCCAAAGATCTCAAAAAAATAATTGATCGCTGCATAAAGCTAGAGATGATTCCTATGGTAGAATTGCATGATGCAACAGGCAATAGTTCAATTGAAAAACTTATGAATCTGGTAAGTTATTATACGCAGGATGATATCAAAAAACTCCTTCTGAGCTATGAAAAGTATCTTTTGCTGAATATTGCAAATGAGTGGGGTGACCATACAATGAAAGGAGAGTACTGGAAGACAAGCTATATGCAGGCTATAGATTCACTGCGTGCAGCCGGTTATAAAACAACACTTGTAATTGATGCTCCTGGTTGGGGGCAGGATATTTATGCAATATTTGATTATGGTGAAGAGCTTACAGAGTACGATCCTCAGAATAATCTCCTGTTTTCAGTCCATATGTACTTTTCCTGGAATGATTCTAAGAAAATTGAAACAGAATTACAAAAAGTGCATGAACTTAAAATCCCATTAATAATAGGTGAGTTTGGATACAATTACAACAATGGGAACAACAACTTGAAATGCACAATTGACCAGACCACAATACTTCAAAAGTGCCAGGAATTTAACATTGGATACCTCCCCTGGTCGTGGACAGGAAATAATGATATAAACAAATGGCTGGATATAGCAGAACGTAAAGATTGGGAGACACTGACCTGGTGGGGGAAGGAAGTATTTGAAAAGGAAAATGGAATTACAGCTACAGCCAAAAAGGCATCCGTTTTCACTAATGATTAATTATTATTGCTGAAAACGAATCAGCCAGATACATTTAGTTATAGGAGTATTAAATATGAGTATCATAAAAAAACCGGATAGGGAATATCCGGTTTACTTTTGGGGGTTGTTTAAATTTACTTTTTGGAATATAATCGTACTTGTTTAACGTAGGTATCTGTATTTTCTGTTTCAGATCGTAATTCAGCGAGTTTTATTTCGAGCTTTTCCTTATCATTAACTACAAATTCTCCTTGCTGATAAGCCGTGTAAATTAATTTGGCATCGTCTATTGAATAGGAATTTATCAGATCCAGGCAGGTAATTGTATTCTCATCAAACTCTACAGCATTAAAATTTTCTATTAATTTATGGTTAATCACAACTTTCGGAGTGCTTTCTTCAGTATTCACCACAACATTGTCATTTGAGTAGACTGCCAGTGAACTTAGAACTATCAAAATTTCGAATAATATTTTTTTCATTTTTGACACATTTTGTTACGCTTCAATTAAGTATACTTCTATTTGTAAATAGTGTTTTCTATTCTTGACTGGCTGCTGTAGTTCTTCAACGAAGTCTCATTAATTGGTGACGAATATCACCGGCATGTGATAACAATCGTCATCATTTGTAAAAACGGAGTGATCAATTGGGCAGAATGAAATCTACTGAGCTGACATACAAAGTCTTATACTTAACAGTTACTAATGAATTTTCTAGTACAAATTAGCTAAAGCATAGATATATAATTTGTTAGCATATGTCTCCATTTGATTATTTGGTTTAATATTTCAATTGTAAAGCTCATTTTAGTATTTGAATAAGTATAATGTAAAATGGGATAAAATATTTTATAGTCTAATCGTCAGGTAGTATTCTTGTTTTGCGAAGTTGATAGAAATAAAAATCCAAACCTGATAGAATTGAATAAAAATGATTTTAAAAAAGAAACTTCAGATAGGAATGAGACTTTAAAAAAAATCAAATTTGAAGATATCTCATTTGTGAAGTGTTATTCAGAATTATCAACATTATATATGGTTACAAAGGATTCTATAAGCAAACAACTAAATCGAAACGATGATATTAATAAAGCTCTTGAATCCAATAATTTTTTGAAGATTAATAATGATATAATGATAAATCCCATTCATATTAAGGAAATAATAGACTTTAAGAGACGAAAAATAGGAATGAAATGCGGAACTGAATTTCAGGTATCACGACGGAAATGGCATCTTGTTAAATATTACCTAGAACTCACTTGAGAACAATATCAAAGCAACAACAAAGACTTAATCTCTAAAGAAAATGGCCATGCTTTAGAAAGTGACAAGGGTGAAGCCACTTTAAACGCAACCCATTAGTATTAAAATTTAATAAAATGGATAATCTACAAAATTTGAAATCAGAGTTAAAAGCAATTGAGCTGGAAGAGCGTCTCGAAATGATCTCTATTATTAAATTCCATTGCCAATGTGGTGGAAGTGTTGATGTTAATTGAAACAATTCTGGGGCTACTAACTTTGTTATGTAGTACCTCTATTTCATGTTGTGAGTATTTTAACTAAAATGGAATGAATTGCCTATGGTAAAGCTAGTTAAGTGCAACAGTATTTGTAGGAAATACATAGCTTAAATAAACTGTAGGCAATCATTTTAATACTTTAAATTTTAATTAATTTTTGATGATATTAAACCAGGAATACAATCTTAAGAAGGAAAATAATCACTACTTCCTTAGTCTAAAGGATAAAATCTATCAAATAAATCAATATTATTATTTTCTATTGTCTTTACGTAAGAATGAAAATTGTTCTTCAGTTCAACTTTTGAAACTGAAAGAAAAATTTGACCTAAGCAGTACTCAGATGGAATTAATATCAGCTGAGTTTGAAAAGTTTATATTTAATCTTGGTAAGGATAATGTTGGAAAAAGCAAGGATTATATTAAGTGTAAAAGGACAATTATAAACGGAAAAGTAGTAAATCAATTAGCTGCGAGATTTAAATTTTTATTCAATAAATCCATTCTTATTATTTTATTTCCTCTGGTAGTAATTTTAAACATTTTTTTTGTTTCAATAACGCCAATAAATGGCGATCTGTTATTGCACTGGAGTGGGTATTTGTCTATGGCATTGGCAATAGTTCTTTTGGCTGTTTTTCATGAGTTAGGGCATGCGAGTGCATTAAATAAATTTGGCCAAAAGCCAAGCGAAATAGGAGTAGGTATCTATTTTATTTTTCCGGTATTTTATTCAAAAGTTACTTCTGCCTGGTTGCTTACCAGAAATAAAAAGATAATGGTAAATGCTGGAGGCATTTACTTTCAATTGTTAATTAACTCATTGCTTATTCTAATAATTGCAATACCAATGGGTTTACCAAATGGGATGCTTCAAATACTAAAAAGCATTGTTATTTACAATTTTTCCTTGGTCATATACAATTTGTTACCCTTTCTTCGGCAGGATGGATACTGGATGTATGCAGATTTATTCAGAATACATAATTTAATGTATAAGGCCAACACAGTACATACTGAACTTAAACTAAAAAAAATTAAAGAAATATGGCCAATTGTACTATACAGTGCTGCGAACTGGTTTTTCCGAATATATCTAATAGTTATACTTGGAAGAGTTCTATTCAAAAATCTACCAGTATTTAAAAGCTTGAATTTCGAAAAAGAAATACTAAGCTCATACTTATTGCTTTTAGTAAGTGGATTTGGCTTATTCCTGATGCTGAATAGCATTGTAAAAATTTTAACAAATAAATTAAAAGTAAATGAAGGATATTGATAATGCATACCTTGTCAAAGTCGAGGCAATCAGGGAAGCAACAAGAAAGAATTGCTCAAATATTAGCCTTATTCTTGATCACCCTCTTAGAGAGGAATATTATTGGACTCAGTACAATAGGAAAAAACTAAAACTGAATAATGATTTTATTGATGAAGATCTTTCTTTTCAAAACTATATGTTTTATAAGGCTCTTAGTCGATACCAATTTTCCAATTTTGATAGCTCCCTTGTAGTTTATGATAATTCATATGACTTTGGTCAGCAAAGAATATATACCTCAGGTCAGTTTGGATCATACAGGGCCATTTCAACGTTATTGGTCTCAAAAGGAATCAAACTATGTGCAATACTTGCAGATACTGCAATTGAGGAAAATGGAAAGCAATTTAAGTTACTTTATAAAAAATTATTCGCGAATGGAATCAATTTAGGAAGTTATGTTACAATTGATGCAACAGATCCTAAATTATTTTTTAAACTAAAAAAATTAAAATCAGAAGGTTTTTCGTTTTTGATATTTTTTGATGGTGATGCAGGAACATTTTCAAGTGAAATTTATAAGAACCTGATTCAGGTTAACTTCCTCAATAAAAAGTTTAATGTAAGAAAAGGAATAGCATACCTTTCTTATATTCTGAAAATTCCAATCCAACCTCTACATTGTGTTTTTGAAAAAAACTACAGATGTAAGTTAAATTTTGGCGGACTTATTTGTCCTGATGAAGGGCTGAAAAGAGAAGAATATTCGCAATTTGTCATTTCAAAAATATGGGGAGAATTTGAATTCTATATACGAAGATATCCTGAACAATGGGGAGTACTTAAAATAGCCCATCAATTTTATATTGAGCAGTTTTATCAAACAAAGCCGCCTAAATTTTCTGATGAATGCAGTTATATGTTAAACATCAATAGGTATAAGATAATAGAAGCCGAAAATCCATTTCTGTTTGATATGGAAAATGGCATTAAGTATGAAATTTCGCAGAATATGCTCTACGTATTAAAGAAAATATACGAGAACAATTTAGCTCTGCAAAAGGCTGAATTTGTAGAAATTTTTAAAGCTGAGGATTTACAAAAACAATTTATTGAAAATGAAATTTTTACCAGCCTTTCCTAAATCATTTGCCCTAATTGTATTGTTATTTATTTGTTTTATTTCTTGCTTTTGTCAATACAAGATACGGGGACAAATAATAGGGCTTAATAAAATGCAGGGATACAATGTATTGATATTATCAACTGAGGATAGTTTAATACAAGAAGGAGCATTTTTTATTGATGAAAAATTTGAATTAGAAAGTCCCTTTAGTTCTTGTCTACTTTGCGTCAGCAGTATGGGATATAGTGATACAACCATTGAAATCAATTTTTCGCATCAAAATGAAACCATTGAAATTGATGTTAAATTACACCTTGTTTCTAACACGATTAATGAAGCTGTTATAAAAAAGAATATACCCATATTCTCGATGGATAACAATACCTTAATAATGAATATTGACAAGACATCCCTTAGTAAGGCAGGGAATGCTGCTGATGTTTTAAACAAATCTATTAGAGTTAACGTGGACCATGAAAATAATGTCTCTGTCCTTGGGAAAGGTGAAGCAATAGTCTATTTGGATAATAGGGAGATTAAATCAAATGAATTGCTGGAAATGATATCATCTGAAGAAATTCAGAAGGTAGAAGTAATCACTAATCCAGGAGCGGAATATGATGCTAAGGCCAAGGCAGTTGTAAAAATAATTACTAAAAAGAATGGAAATTTAGGTTTTGGAGCAATTGCAAATACTTCAATTGGTTACAATGTCTATATGCAGAACGAAATAAATTTCACCCTTACTCAAAGGGCCCTGAAAAATTCAGTGTACATTTTTTATTCATATAAACCGCAAAAACTTTATTCTGCTGAATACTATAGCCGAGATTATTCAAGATTGCCTTCTGCAATAAATATGGAAAATGACTTTGTCAATACAACATATTTTCAAGGCCATAGAATAAAAATATCTGACAGGTACAGCATAAATAATAATCACTCTATTGAAATTCAGGCTGATGTCAACATAAAAAATAAGCAGGAACAAATAGACAATAAGTACTACTTTATTGATCCAAATCCTGAATTACAGGCAGTGCTTTCCTCAAAGATAAATTCAGATATCGAGCAAAATCTTTTATCTGGAAATATTGCTTATGAATACCGGGTTCCAGATAAACTTACAAAGTTTAGTTTTTCATCAGATTACCTTTTATATAACTCCGAAAATACAGACATAATTTATGAGAACACATCAAACAATGAAAATCCGGATATTAATCAGTCAGATGATAAGCTAAGAATTTTATCATCTTGTTTTGATTTCACAGTGCCGTTATCAAATAAGGGACAGATGATGTTTGGTGGGAAATATGTAAATGCAGAAAATGCCAGTAATACTGAATTCAATAATTACAGATATAATTATAGTTTCGTGGAAAATATAGCTTCCATTTTTAGCACTTTATTATTCGAATATACTAAGAACAGCTTAAGTATTGGGCTTAGAGGTGAGTATGTTTCCAAGCAATACTCCAATAGCAATATTCATAATTATGATGAGTTCTATCTTTTCCCGGATCTGAGCTATGAATTAAAGTTCTCAAAGAATCTTATTGGAATTGTGAGCTTTTCAAGAAATATCATTCGGCCAACATATCAAAACTTAAATCCCACCAAGCATTATATTGACACATTATCTTACTCACAAGGGAATCCATTCTTAAAACCAGAATTGTCATATTCAGCTGATATTACCCTCCAGTATATGGAATATGCATCCATAAATCTTAATTATTCAGATATGGCTAATTCCATAATTATGTTTGCAGAAATTGATCCTGAAAATCCTTCCATAACTAACTTAACTCATAGAAATATTTCCAAACAAAAAAGTCTGAGCATAAATGCCTTTATACCTTATCAGTTTCCCTGGTTAACTCTTTATGCAGCATTTGGATATATTTACAATACATATAACGATGAAACTATAAGCGAAAAACCATTTACCAAACCACAGGTTTATGTGCAAACCGGGTTTAATTTCAAATTGCCCTCAAGCATAAATTTTGACATACTATTTCAATATATTACATCAGGTGTTATGGGTGTCTGGTACTATAACGATATTTACAATCTGGACCTAAGTTTGCAAAAAAGCTTTTTTAAAAATAAATTTGATGTAACAATTACTTATAATGATATATTTAATTCCAGTGGTATAGAAACATTTGCAAATTATCATAATAAATACCTATCATACAAAGACTACGGAAATAAATCGTTATTGAAGCTAACTTTAAGTTATAAATTTAATGTACTTAAATCTAAATTTGAAAGAAATATAGGGATTGATTCCGAAAGAAATCGAATAGAACAAAATTAATAGTTATGATGAAAAATTTTTTAATTGTTTTATGCGGTCTTATTCTGCTTCTAAGCAATAATTCTAAAGCTCAGTACAGCGAATTGGATTATTTGAAATATGCTTTAGGAGATTCAGTAGTACAAAGTCATATATCAATGCACCTTGAAAGGAGGGATGCAATAGATCTAAATGTGCATTATCATGACACTTTCATAGTGACCATTAATAGCGAAGAAAAATCTGATAGTGCTCAAAACGACTATGCAAATGTCATGGTGAATTCAATCACCTCATCCAAATCTGGTGAGAATAAGCAAATAGAAATTAACCTAAGCTTAAATGAGGTATCTGCTATTTATATTAAGCTAGCCTACAGGAATAAACAATTGTATGTTAGAAAAGTAAAGGGAAATACCAAATTGGGTAAGAAAAGGAAATCTTCTATTTTTATAAGCAATTACTGAGCTTATTTGTTTTCTATCAAAGCCTTCAACAACTTTGCCATCATAGGTTCTGCTGCACCAGCAGCTTTTTGCACTATTTCATGTGTGAGGTATTCAATTTTTCCAGGAATGCCAAGGTCAGTAATGACGCTAATGCCAAAACATTTGATTCCCATCTGGCGGGCAACAATCACTTCAGGTATTGTTGACATTCCAATTGCATCGCCGCCAATTGCCTTGAAAAATTTGTATTCTGCTGGAGTTTCATAAGTTGGACCTGTAACTCCAATATAGCAACCTTGCTTGAGGGGTATGGATAATTTTTCTGCATAAGAAAAGGCTTGTCGAATAAGAGTTTGATCATAGGGTTCACTCATATCAGGGAATCGCTCTCCAAATTGTTGTTTATGAGGACCGATCAAGGGATTAGGCATTATATTGATGTGGTCTTTGATCACCATCAGATCGCCGATCTCAAAGTCGGGATTCATTCCTCCTGCTGCGTTGGATAAAAAAAGTGTTTTAATACCCAGATACTTAAACACTCTTATCGGGTATGTGATTTCTTGCATACTATATCCTTCATAGAAATGAACTCTTCCATGCATAATGAGAAGTGTTTTGTTCTTATAGCGTCCAAAAAGCAGTGTTCCCTTATGCCCATCGATGCTTGAAGTAGGGAAATAGGGAATCTGTTTGTAGGAGATTTCTTTTTCTATTTCAATCTCATTTATAAATGCACCTAATCCACTGCCAAGGATAATTCCAATATCTGGCTTTAGTTTAGTAAGCTCATTTATGTAGCCTGTTGATTTCCTTATTTGTTGTAATATAGTTTGTGATGGTTGCATCGAACTCTTCCTGTTTGTCATCGAGAAATTTCACTTTGATGGGAAGATAATACATACTATTCTTAATATTGCTATCAACATCTATAAGTTTTTCTAACTTAATTGCATCTTTTTCTGTAGTGAGAATACATTTTTTCTTTCTGGAAAGTTTATCGAATTTATGGTTTATTGTCTTTAGATCGTTTTGAGAATATTTGTGATGATCAGGAAGTTGCATATGAATGACTTCATTATTTCCCGATTTTATTTCATTTACTAGAGGAGATGGATTAGCAATGCCTGTAAGCAATAAAACTGAAGCATCAGATGTTTTCATTTCAGCAAGACTAAGGTTTTTCTTATTTTCGGAAAACACAGGGCTGAGCTTGCCATACTCTAAGGAGCTGAAATACAGAAATTGATAGGGATATAGTTTTAATTTCTTTATCCAGAGTCGCTTATCTATTGGTTTTATATCTTCCGGCACCTTAGTGACAATGACAATATTTGCACGCTTCTTAGAATGACTGCTCTCCCGCAAATCTCCGGCAGGAAGAATACAATCTTTGTAAATTGGTCGGTTGTAATCAATCAATAAAATAGATACTCCGGGTTTTACATGACGATGTTGGAAGGCATCATCGAGAATGGCTGCTTGCAGGTTTGGATACTGTTTTTTCAATTCATGGATACCGTGCACCCTGTCTTCATCAACAGCAATATTTACATTTTTAAATTTTGAATACATTTGGTAGGGTTCGTCTCCTATCGTTTTGGCTGTGGAGTTCTTATCAGCAAGTAGAAATCCTCTTGTCTTTCTTTTGTAACCACGACTTAATACACAGACTTCAAATTTTTTTGATAGAAGCTCCACAAGGTATTCCACGTGTGGGGTTTTGCCTGTTCCGCCAACAGTGATATTTCCAACAGATATTACGGGAAAATCAAATTCTGTACTTTTTAGAATTTTCAGATCGAAAAGTTTATTCCTGACAGATACAGCAATACCATAAAGTAATGAGAAGGGAAGTAGGAGAGGGCTGAGTGTTCGTCTTAGTTTGTGGGAGGCCATAAGTTGATAAAGTTTGCCAATTCAACAAAAGTATTGGAAAATCCTGTTTCTCACCATTAAATTAGATACTTATTTATCACTTTTACAGAAAGATAAGAGATATACCTAAGTACATAAGGGAAATATGGGAATATTTTTTTGTATAAAGCAATTTTCTTGTGAGATCATTAAATACTGAAAAAAATAATATTTCTTCCTTTCACTGAAACATTCTGGATTTATTGGAAATTACACATTTTGTTGTGGAGAACATAATATTCAGAGTTCAGAAAAATTTGTTTTATTTAACTAAGATCTAAATCTTATTGTTATGAAAAAGGTATTTTTTGCTATTTTGCTGATGGGCAGTACTTTAATAACGATTTAGGAATATTGTTACTATTCTTATTAAGCCAGTTACTAGAAATAAACATCCAACTTTCAATTTCTAATGCCTCTTCAGAATCGGTGACCCATAAATCATCATTTATATTTGTCATCCATTTCTCAATAATTATTTCTTCTTCGATTTCAGTCTTACTTATGGTTTGTAATTCGTTGAGAGAAGGAGTAGAACTTTTTGTTACTGATAACTTTGAGGTAACAGACCTCTTAGTACTAGTGTTTGAGGTATATGCAAAAACAAATTCATCATTGGTTTGAGAAATGGAATTCATGTATTTATCAATTTTGCTATTCTTCTCAAATTCATATTGAGCGCTAATCAATTCAATGTTAAAGTAAACAACTGCAAGAAATGCCACTAAGTATTGTATTATTTTTGTCATGATTGTGTAAGGTTGTTATTGTTGATACAAATGTACAATAAAAGACATCCAAGTATTTTATTTTTAAGGAATATAAGTTCTAAATAATAGACACCTTTGTTTAGTAAGCTATTTAATGTTATTTGCGACTCGAATTATATGCTAAGAATAAATCAAATGAACTATCAATATCATTTGATATACAGTAGGTTATATTAGGTTGGATTGTAATGTAAAGCAGCTGGTAAATTAAAAAAACCCCTTCCAAGCTGTTGCAAGAACAGTATGTAAGAGGTTCTTTTTATAACTTAATGTCTATTTAATAGATAACAATATCATAGGGTAAACGTGTCTGAACACCCTGATTTTGCATCAATTGTCTGTAAACGCGTACATATTCGCCATTTACTCCAAGTTCTTTTTCGAGAGCACTGAGTGTTCTTGCACTTGTAATGTCTTTTATTAATTTTTCAAAGGGATCCTCCTGCGTGGGAAGTTCCACAATACGATATTTTTCATCGAGTCCAGCCATGTTTTTGGCAATTTCTATGGCATCATGAAGCCCTCCAATTTTATCAGCAAGGCCAAGTTCTAAAGCATCTATTCCCGACCAAACTCTTCCCTGACCGATTTCATCAACTTCTTCATAAGTAAGAGGTCGTCCTTTTTCAACCCTCTTGACAAATGTAGCATAGACTGAATCAATTACCGCTCTCCAATATTCTTTTTCTACAGGTGAAGCATCGCGAAGCATAGACATAAAATCGGCATTCGCGTTTGTTTTTTCCTTATCGAATGTAATTCCGAATTTGTTGAAAAAACCACTTGTATTCAGAAACATACCAAACACTCCAATAGAACCTGTTATAGTAGAAGGTTGTACAAGGATACTGTCAGCCATACAGGCGATATAATATCCGCCTGAAGCGGCAACATTACCCATAGATACTATTACTGGTTTTGCTTCACGGGCAAGATCAAGTTCATGCCATATAACATCTGACGCAATTGCATCTCCACCCGGTGAATTTATGCGTACAACAATTGCCTTGATGGATGAATCCCTTCTTGCTTTTCTTATTTCGCGGCCAAACCTGTCAGATCCAATATTATTGTCATCTCCTTCACCATTGCCAATGCCTCCCATTGCATAAATCACGGCAATTTTGTCTTTGGCAAGTCCCTTATAAGATCTTTTTTTCGGAACTTTTGAATATTCGTCTAAGGTAACGGTATTAAGGTCTTTTGCTTCTTCAATATCAGTTTTGGCTTTTAGGATAGATATCATCTCATCTTTGTATACCAAGCTGTCAACCAGTCCCAATGATAAAGCTGCTTGAGGACTTCTTACCATCAGATTATCAGCTATTTCATTCAATTTTTCCGGACTAATATTTCTTTGTTCTGAGATTTTCATGCAAATATCATCCCATATTGTACTAAGAATACGAGCCAATTGCTCCCTGTTTTTTGGACTATAATTTTCTCTGGTAAAAGGTTCAACAGCACTTTTGTATTCTCCGTAGCGAATTATCTGAGGTTTTATATCAAGTTTTTCTAATGCATTTTTAAAGAAGGCGCTCTGAATTTTCAATCCATGAAACTGGAAGAATCCAACAGGATTGAAATAAATTTTATTGGCAGCTGTTGCCAGATAATAAGCTCCCTGGCTAGATACTTCGCTATACGCTGTAACAAACTTTTCTGATTCCCGAAATTTCAGAAGTGCAGTTCTGATTTCTTCAATTTGACCAATTCCGGCAGGAATGTAAGAAAGATCGAGATGTATTCCCGAAATGTTTTCATCTTCCGCAGCCTTTTCAATGTTATCAAGCAAATTATTTAGTCCGATTTGCTCATTTTTTCTCAATGAACTAAAATCAAAAGGCAGTTTTGGTTTTCTGTCAACAATGGGTTTGTCCAGTTTAAGATATAAAATGGTATTGGATTTAATTTCCACTTCCTTGTTATTACCAGACATAACTGCGCTGACAATTCCGAAGAAAATAAAAAATAACAGGGTTGTAGTTAAAATTATACCTACAACTGTAGCTAATAAATACTTAAGAAAACTTTTCATGGTGTTTGATTTTTTTTATTATTGGACTAAAATTAATTTATTTTTTAGTTCTTAAAAAATCAATCAGTCAGAATTAAACATTTATATGTCGTCAGTTTATTTATTATTAGGTAGTAATTCTGGTAACAGGGGGGAAAATCTTGAAAAAGCAAGAGTACTTATTGGTCAGCGAATAGGCGATATTCTTGAATTGTCATCAGTATATGAAACTGAACCCTGGGGATTTATTGAAGAAACAGAAAATTTTTACAACCAGGGAATGCTAGTCAGTACTTTATTTTCTCCCCTTGTGTTGCTGGATATGCTGTTGGACATTGAGAATGAAATGGGAAGAGTAAGAAAGAAGAAAGTATATGAAGCAAGAATAATAGACCTTGATATTTTATTTTATGATCAAGAGATCATTGATAGCGAAAGGCTGATCGTTCCTCATCCGGGAATACCTGATAGAAGATTCACTCTTGATATATTATATGAAATGGCTCCGGCATTTGTGCATCCAAAACTAAAAAGAGACATAAAATCTCTACAGGAAGAATGTACCGATGATAAAAAAGTGTGGACTTTGTGATCAGTCCGATCTGAGTTAGAAATTATTTGCTGTATGATCAAAGATACTGCTATTATACATTTCGTTGTAGCTTTGTTGGAGGAAATGTGAAGTAATTAATCAAAGAATACCCTCGTCGCAAAAGCTGTAATACGATTGTTCACAAACAATAATATGATCAAGTAGTTTAATATCCATTTGAGCGGAAGCAGCCTTTAATTTGCTGGTTATTTTTTTATCATTTTCGCTCGGACAAGAATTCCCGGACGGATGATTGTGGCAAATAATAATGCCTGAGGCGAGCAATTCCAGGGCACGTTTTAAGATCAATCGGACATCAATTACTGTGCCCGCTACACCTCCCTGACTCAATTTATATTTGTCGGTAATCTTGTTGGAACGATTCAAAAAAAGCACCCAGAATTCTTCGTGCGATAAATCGGAAAGCAGGGAATGAAAAAGCTTATAAACATCTTTACTGGATGTAATTTGTTGTTTTTCAACAACGTCTGAAGAATTCCGTCTTTTGCCAAGCTCAAGTGCTGCAAGGATCGTTACTGCTTTTGCTTTACCAATTCCTTTTATTTTTAAAAGTTCAGAGATATTCAACTTACCGAGTGAAGAAAGCTTATTTCCTGATTCAGCGAGAATATGACGAGATAACTCAACTGCTGACACTTCTCGTGTTCCGCTTCCAATAAGAATAGCAATTAATTCTGCATCAGAAAGATATTGAACACCCTTAGCAAGCATTTTTTCTCTGGGCCTATCGTCATTTGCCCAATGTTTAATGCTCATGTAGACCATGATCTATAATTATTTCGGTTAACGTAATTTAATTACAAAAAAAGCTGCATTACACAGCTTTTTATTTAATTTCTGGCCAATTTCTTAGTTACATTTTAAGACTTCGTTCATCTGGTATGTAGCATTTTCAGTAAATACTCCAAGTGCAGACTTGCTGTATGCATCACATGCATTAGCATTGTCGCCTTTTCCTAGGTAAGAATTCCCCAGTTCGTAATAGAACCTTGCTTTGGCATCTGCCGAACTTTCTTCATACTTTAATCCTTCATTTGCAGCAGCAATGGCTTTATCCCAGTTCTCTTGCGAATTGTAAATTGAAGCTAACAGATAATATGCATCCGCATTTTCCGGATTAAATTCAAAAGAGGCTTGGATGTATTTTATTGCATTGCTATAATCAGAAGCTTGTTTTGCTTTAACACCTGCATTATAAAAATAATTAGAAGTAAGGCTTATAGCTTTGTCTTTGTTTTCATCAGCTCCGGGAACAGCCATTAAAGCTTTTGTAGAAGCAACCAGGGATTCTTCATTTTGGGTTTCTTTGAAAATAACCACCCTTAATAGCTGTGCTTTAAAGTTGGTGTTATCTTCATTAATTGATTTATTAAGATAGTCAATAGCACTATCATAATCTTTAGATTTGTATTTTGAGAGGCTGAAACTATAATATAGTTTTGAAGCATGTTTTGAAGCTGAAGTGAATATTTCTTCATCATTTACTTCATTTGCAGCATTTTTTGCTTTAACTGCATATTCAAGGCTTGCTTTATAATCCTTCTCTTTTGCCTTTGTGATACTCAAATTTAAGTAGTATTTAGGCAGTTTTTCTAGCAATTCAGATAAAGTCTGTTTGGCATTAATCATAATTTCTTCTGCATTAGGATCCTCTTCTTCTTCATAAAGAGTTTCACACATCGCAATGCAATCTTCAAAGTTCTGTATTGCTGTTTCCAAATTACCTTCCGTTGCTTCTTGTCCCGCCTGGTTGTATAGGTCGCTTGCATTCTCAATCGACTGTGCTGAAATAAACTGTACAACGCAAATCAGAGCTATCGTCACTAAAATCCTGTAAAAATTCTTTACTACTAGCATAATTGTCAGATATTTAATTGTTTGCAAAATTGACTTGCAAAGATAATCATTGAGAACAAAAAAACAACCTTGGTTTGTGCATCATTGATGAATGGTGCAATAGGACGGATAAATGTTACAAGGACTCACTTGAAACTTTCTCTAAGGGAGTAGTTGTATGATGTAAATGGAATAAAAAAACCGCACTTTTTTTTTAATGCGGTTTAATAATAAGATTACTAAATTTACTAATTCAACCAATCAGAAGGGTTCGCCATCCAATCTTCAACTTTCATGTCCTCTTCTGTATCAGTATTACTCCAAACTTCATCGTTTAAATTTGTCATCCATTTTTCAATGGGCATTTCTTCTTCAGCATCCTGTGCCCATATATTATCGTTTATATTCATCATCCATTTTTCGGATTTAATTTCATCTTCTTCCAAAATAACTGCATTCTCGTCTAACAATAATTCAGAAATATCAGATGCCAGCTTCTCAGTTGAATGATTGTCAGATCCAGTTTCTAAAGCATGGAATTGCATATCTGGATTGAATCCGATGCCAATTGCATTTACGCTTAGAAAACTTGTTATTAGAATTACAGCGATCATGCTTCCATTTCTTTTCTTATTTCCGATCTTTGTTGCTTTCATTTTGCAATTTTTATGGATGATGATAAAATGAATGCATGATTTATGCCAAAGTTTATAAAAAACAGTATATTAGCTAATTACAATATACTTTCAAAAAGTAATCAAAGCTTGATGTGGACTATTTTCGGGCAGTTCTTGTTCGAAAACGTACAGTTTTGATTTCATCAGGAAATGTACTTTTTTTGCTAATGATCGGTTAAGAGATAATATAACATGTCAGTTTCAGTTAAAAATCTTACAAAATTCTACGGAACTCAAAAGGCGGTGAATGCTATATCTTTTGATTTGCGCGAAGGTGAAATAGTAGGTTTTATTGGTCCGAATGGTTCAGGTAAGTCAACAACCATGAAATGCATTTGTGGGATTTTGCCTCCTGACAGTGGGAAGATTGAAATAGAAGGAATTGATATACAAACGAGCAAACTGGAAATTAAAAAGAAAATCGGATACCTTCCTGAGCATAATCCCTTGTATACAGAAATGTATGTCAGGGAATACCTGAATTACATTGATGGTCTTTATACTAAAGCAAAAGGAAGAAAGAAAAGAGTAGATGAAATTATTACCTTGACCGGACTTACAGAAGAAAGTCATAAAAAGATTGGACAACTATCTAAAGGATACCGTCAGCGTGTGGGAATTGCACAGGCATTGATACATAATCCAAGTATTCTTATACTTGATGAACCAACAACTGGACTTGATCCCAATCAACTTGTTGAGATAAGAGGCATGATATCCAAGCTTTCTAAAGATAAGACCGTATTACTCTCTACTCATATTTTACAGGAAGTGGAAGCAATCTGCGACAGGGTTATAATAATAAATCATGGAGAAATTGTGGCAGATGGTTCCTCAGAGAAAATACGAAAGTCAAAGGATAAAAATGAACAGACCATATACGTCGAGTTCAATTTGGAAATAAAACCTGAATTGCTGGAAGAAATTAAAGGAATTAACAAAGTACAGAATGTATCTGTCAAAGAATTCTTAATTGGTGGTAATTCTAAGGATGATTTAAGAGAAAAGATATTTACTTTTGCGACAGAAAATAATTTGACAATATTAACTATACAGAAAAAGGAAGAAACGCTGGAACAGGCATTTAGGAAATTAACTTCCGACTAAACTAATTATTAAAACAAACGAAAAACAAAAATAATATGAGTTATTTATTTACATCAGAATCAGTATCCGAAGGACATCCTGATAAAGTTGCAGATCAGATAAGTGATGCATTGCTTGATGCATTCTTAAAGCAAGATCCGGAATCAAAAGTTGCATGTGAAACTCTGGTAACAACTGGTCTGGTTGTGTTAAGCGGAGAAGTAAAAACTCACGCTTATGTTGATGTTCAAAAACTTACCCGCGAGGTAATTAAAGATATTGGATATACCGAATCGGACTATATGTTCGAAGCAGATTCATGTGGTGTAATATCAGCGATTCATGAGCAATCGGCTGATATTAACCGTGGTGTTGAAAGACAAGAGGTAGAAGAACAGGGAGCCGGAGATCAGGGATTAATGTTTGGTTATGCTTGCAAAGAAACTGACAATTATATGCCTTTGGCATTGGAATTATCACACTTGCTTTTAAGTGTTTTAGCCGACATCAGGCGGGAAGCAAAGGAAATGATGTACCTGCGCCCCGATTCTAAATCACAGGTTACAGTTGAGTATAACGAAAAAGATGAGCCCGAAAAAATACATACAATAGTAGTTTCAACTCAACACGATGAATTTGGAACAGATGAGGAAATGCAGAATAAAATCAAGGAGGATGTACAGAACATTCTGATACCGCGTGTAAAAAAACTTTTACCATCAAGGATCCAGTCCTTATTTAAGGATGAATATATTTTGCATGTCAATCCTACCGGAAAATTTGTAATCGGAGGTCCTCACGGAGATACAGGATTAACAGGAAGAAAAATAATTGTTGATACATACGGAGGTAAGGGAGCACATGGTGGAGGTGCTTTTTCTGGTAAAGACAGCTCAAAAGTGGATCGTTCTGCAGCATACGCTGCCAGGCATATTGCAAAAAACATGGTTGCAGCAGGAATTTCTGATGAGGTATTGGTACAAGTGGCCTATGCCATTGGAGTAGCAAAACCTGTTGGAATATTTGTAAATACAAATGGGAAAGCAAATGTTGAGTTAAGTGACAGTGCAATCGCAAAAAAAATAGAAGAAATATTTGACCTGCGTCCTGCCGCAATTATTAACAGACTGGGTCTTAAAAATCCAATTTTTAGAGCTACAGCAGCCTATGGACATATGGGAAGAGAAGTGGAAACCAGGAAAGTTGAATTTTTAAAGAATGGAACTATTGAAACAAAAGAAGTTGAGTTTTTTGCATGGGAGAAGCTGGATTTTGTAGATGTACTTAGAAAAGAGTTTAATCTGTAATTTGAATTTCGTTTTAAAAAGTATAAAACATCAATATTAGAACTTATGAGTATTTCCGAGAAATTATTGAATAAGGAAGAAAAATTGTCCGTTATTGGACTTGGATATGTAGGACTTCCAATTGCTCTTGAATTTGCCAGAAGTCTTTCTGTTATCGGGTATGATATAAATGAAAAAAGGGTGGCTTTGATGAAGCAGGGCATTGACCCAAGTAAGGAACTATCAAAAGACGATTTCGAGAATTCTGATATACAGTTTACTGCAAATCTTGAAGATCTTAAAGAAGCTACATTCCATATCGTTGCAGTTCCTACACCCATTGACAAAAATAATCTTCCGGACTTATCAAATTTGATTTCAGCTTCAGAGATTGCCGGAAAAGTAGTTAAAAAAGGAGATTATATTGTTTTTGAATCAACAGTATTTCCAGGTGCAACAGAAGAAATATGCATTCCGGTTATTGAGAAGACTTCAGGACTTGTGTTTAATACTGATTTTAAAGTGGGGTATTCTCCTGAACGTATCAATCCGGGAGATAAGGTGCATACTTTAACCAATGTGGTTAAAATCACTTCAGGTTGTGATGCAGAATCATCTGAAGAAATTGCGAAAGTATATGAGCATATCATTAAGGCTGGAATTCATCGTGCATCTTCTATCAAAGTTGCCGAAGCAGCAAAAATCATTGAAAATACTCAGCGTGATTTGAATATTGCCCTGATGAATGAACTTTCAATTATTTTTCATAAAATGAAAATCAATACCTATGATGTTTTGAAGGCTGCAGGTACAAAGTGGAATTTTCTGAATTTCTATCCAGGCTTAGTGGGTGGACATTGCATAGGAGTTGATCCTTATTACTTGACTTTCAAGGCAAATGAACTAGGTCATTTTGCTCAGGTGATAACAGCAGGAAGATCTGTAAATGACGGGATGAGTAAATTTATTACTACAGAGTTGGTGAAAGCAATTATCACCTCTGGAATGAATGTTTTAAAATCTCGCATTCTTGTGATGGGAATAACATTCAAAGAAAATGTAAGTGATATAAGAAACTCGAAAGTTGCAGATGTTATTTTCGAATTACAATCTTACGGAATTAATATTGATGTTGTTGATCCTTATGCTGATGCGGAGGAAGTTCATGAAGAATACAGGCTGACATTGAAAAAGGAATTTACCGGAAAATATGATTCAATTATTCTGGCTGTGGCTCATAATCAATATGCAGCACTTGATATTGGATTCTTTCAAAAACATCTTAATAAAGGAGGAATACTTTTTGATATTAAGGGATTATATAAAGAATTGGCTAGTCAACTAAACTATTTAAGTTTATAAGGAGCTACCATCTTTCTTAAATAATTTTGATCTCAAGAATTCTTTATTTATAAATTTGTTATTGCTTATACATAGATGGAAGACTCAAACAAAGTTTTAAGTTTTGCTTTAATAGGTGTTGGCGGATACATCGCAATTCGTCACCTAAGAGCTATTAAGGATACAGGAAATAAGCTTCTGGCATCTCTTGATCCATGCGATAGTGTTGGGATTATTGATAGTTTTTTTCCGGAAAGTAATTTTTTTGTTGAATATGAACGTTTTGACAGACATATTGATAAACTCAGGCGCAATGGCACACAAATAGACTTTATTAGTATTTGCTCTCCGAATTATTTACATGATTCACACATCCGTTTTGCTTTGAGATCCGGAGCTGATGTTATTTGTGAAAAACCAATTGTTTTGAATCCATGGAATGTCGATGCTCTTCTTGAGATTGAAAGAGAATCAGGAAAGAGAATTTGCAATATATTTCAACTCAGATTACATCCTTCTATCATTTCCTTAAAGAACCAAATTGATACTGGACCAAAAGACAAAATTTATGATATTGTTCTAAGCTATATTACAAGTCGTGGAAGGTGGTATTATATCTCCTGGAAGGGAGATATTCAGAAGTCAGGAGGCATAGCTACTAATATTGGAGTACATTTTTTTGATATGTTGATTTGGATTTTTGGTAGTGTAAAGCAAAATACTATTCATTTGCTGGAGAAAGACAAAGCCTCTGGTTATCTAGAGTTGGAAAGAGCAAGAATAAAATGGTATTTGAGTCTTGATAGCAATGATATTCCGGCAGAAGTGCAGAAAGTAGGAGGTAGAACTTATAGATCCATTACTCTTGATAATAAGGAAATTGAGTTTAGTGGTGGTTTTACAGATTTGCATACAGAAAGCTATAGGCAAATTCTGAAGGGAAACCATTTCCCTTTACTTGATGCTAAACCTGCAATTAATACTGTCTATACTATCCGAAATGCGAAACCGCAAGGGAAAAAAGGAGACTACCATCCAATGGCATTTAAAAAATAACGATATTAATTTATAGTATAATAATATTCATTATGGCAAGTAAAAAAGTAGCACTAATTACCGGTATAACAGGCCAGGATGGTGCATACCTGGCAGAATTTCTATTAAAAAAAGGTTATATTGTACATGGAACTAAAAGAAGAAGTTCTTTATTCAATACTGACCGTATTGATCATTTGTATGAGGATCCTCATGTGGAGAATAGAAATTTTCTTTTACATTATGCCGATCTTACTGACTCTACCAATTTAATACGAATCATACAAGAGGTTCAACCCGATGAAATATATAATCTGGCAGCCATGAGTCATGTGCATGTTAGCTTTGATACTCCAGAGTATACTGCTAATGCAGACGGACTGGGTACACTCAGAATACTTGAAGCAATTCGTATTTTGGGACTGACTAAAAAAACAAAAATTTATCAGGCAGCTACAAGTGAGTTGTATGGAATGGTTCAGGAAGTTCCTCAGAGTGAAAAAACTCCCTTTTATCCTCGTAGTCCTTATGGCGTTGCTAAATTATATGCATATTGGATCACAGTAAATTATCGCGAAGCATATGGAATGTTTGCTTGCAATGGAATTCTTTTCAATCATGAATCTCCAATTCGAGGTGAAACTTTTGTTACAAGAAAAATTACACGTGCTGTAGCAAGGATAGCTTTGGGAATGCAGGATAAAATATTCCTTGGGAATCTCTCATCAAAGAGAGATTGGGGGCATGCAAAAGATTATATTAAAGCTATGTACCTAATATTGCAACAGGATGAACCGGATGATTATGTTATTGCTACAGGTGTTACTACTGAAATACGAGACTTTCTGAAAATGGCATTCGCTCATGTTGGCATTGAACTTGAATTTAAGGGAATCGGTGCCAATGAAAAAGCCTACATTAAATCATGCAAGGATTCTCACTATCAGCTTGAAAAGGGAAAAGAAGTAGTAGCTGTTGATCCACGATATTTCAGACCTACTGAAGTAGATTTATTGATAGGGGATCCAACAAAATCAAAAACTAAGTTAGGATGGGAGCCGGAGTACGATTTGCAGGCACTAATTGAAGATATGGTAAGCTCTGATCTTAAATTGATGAAAAAAGAGCAATACCTTCGACAGGGTGGATATAAAACTTTGAATTATTTTGAATAAAGAAATTGTTTCTAGAAGTTCAATAATTAATTATGGAGAAAGATAGTAAGATATATATTGCCGGGCATCTGGGTCTTGTTGGGAGTGCACTTGTTCGCAATCTGAAAAAGAAGGGCTATATTAATATTATTGGCAGAAGTATAGATGAACTTGACCTTTCTGATTTTAAAGCTGTAGATGCTTACTTTAGTACTGAGAAACCCGAATACGTGATTTTAGCAGCAGCAAAAGTGGGTGGAATCGTTGCAAACAATACCTATCGTGCTGAGTTTATATTTGAAAATTTACAGATTCAGAATAATATAATCCATAATGCATACAAACATGGAGTAAAAAAGCTTCTTTTTTTAGGCAGCAGTTGCATTTATCCTAAAGAATGCCCTCAGCCTATTAAAGAGGAATATTTGCTTACTGATCCACTTGAGTATACAAATGAACCATATGCTATTGCTAAGATAGCAGGCATTAAGCTAAGTGAGAGCTATAATCTTCAGTACAGCACAAATTTCATTTCGGTGATGCCTACCAATCTGTATGGACCGAATGATAATTATGATCTTGAAAAATCCCATGTGTTGCCTGCACTTATTCGCAAGATGCATCTTGGGAAATGCTTGCTGAACAATGACTGGGAATCAATAAAAAAGGATTTTGATAAAAAACCTATTGAAGGTTTGGATGGAAAAGCAGGGGAAAAGAATATATCTGAAAAATTGGAAAAGTATGGAATCTCAAGTAATGGGAAAACAGTTTTTGTAAACTTATGGGGAACTGGAAGACCAAAAAGAGAATTCCTTCATTCCGATGATATGGCAGATGCCTGTGTTTATCTGATGGAAAATATAGATTTTAACGATCTGATAGAACAAAGAAGAAAAATAGTAGGAGATATTGCTCTGAAGGAGATTAGAAACACACATATAAACATTGGTATTGGCAGGGACCTGAGCATTAAAGAACTTGCAGAAAAAGTAAAAAACATTATTGGCTTTGAAGGTGAATTGGTCTGGGATACTACCAAACCCGACGGAACAATGCAAAAGCTTCTTAATGTTGACAAACTTCACAGCTTGGGTTGGAAAGAAAGTATACCCATGGATGAAGGTATTACAAAAATCTATGCCGACTATTGCAGATAATTCCACAAGCAATTAATTACGCACTATAGGTGCTTATATTTAAAATCATAAAACCCGGGCATTTGCCCGGGTTTTATGATTTTAGATCCTTTTAGGCTCATTGGCAATTTTCATTTTCTGATCCGGGAGTCCCGAAGTCTCCTGTTGAAAAGGAGGTAGTGCTTTCACACCAGTTTGTTCCAAGTACTGCATCATTTACATCTGATATTGTTGGATCCAGTTGAATAGAAGTTCCGTTCAGATTAGTATTGAAACCAGGAGCACCATAATCAACCATGCAAACTACAGAACCATCTGTTCCGTCTGTACCGTATGTATTGATGTATAATTCATCGCCATCATTCAATAATGAAATGTTTGTGTATACATAGTCAACTTCTGTAGATGCAATATCTGAACGACCCAGAAGAGAAGTTTCCCCCGGTGGTATTAGTATGTCATCTGTAATAGAATGAATGACATTGTTTGAGCCTCTGCGAAGAACAAGATCCCTTAGATTTATAGTTTTATTTGAAACGTTTTTTACTTCTATGTATTCTCCATCGGTATCCGACAAAGCTGATGGATTGTACATGATTTCAGTAATCAGAAGTTCTCCGGACATTTCAGCTTCCTCATCATTTATGACAATTAATTCTGTATCATAACTTTCATCTACTACCAAATTTAGTATTGCATTGCCATCAGCTAAGGAAGCTTCAATATGGATCTCATAATGTCTACCTGTTTCTGCGTCATTTATATCTCCTGATAGGTTTTTGGTTTGAATATTTCCATTGCCATCAGTGTAATAGAGGTTTGATTCAATATGCAAAGGCCCTTCATCAAAAAACCCGGCCCTGGTTTCGGCCATGCCAAAATTAAGAGAACTGGCCGAGTTCGAAACTGAGGTTGAATAATCTGAAAAATCCTCCATAATACTCTCTGAGTACACAATAGTAATCATGATATTGGACAAAGTACATGTAATGGTTGATGAAGTTGTTTGACCGGATGCAATAGAGAAATTTTCTGTACTTCCAAAGTAATAGGGATTGTCAAATTCAGCGTGCAGGTTGTTATTGGAATGCGCCGTTACATAATAACTTCCTTCCGGGAGTTCAATTACTTGAGGGATCTGATCTGTACCATTGTATTGCTCAACAATCTCGTCTTGTTGGTTATAAATAGTAATAAGAAAGGAATTTAAGTCTGTTGCTTTTAAATGATTGTATACATCGAAGCTGGCAACTGAAATACCCACATTTAGTTTTAATTTACCCGAAAGCTGTGGAGTTGAACTTTCCTTTTTTGAACAGGATAAAAATAGTACCATAGCAAGCGCACTCAGCACATTGCTGAAAATAATGAAATGTTTGTGTTTCATGATAGTTTAAATTAAAGATTACATATAACGTATTAACTATAAACCGACAAGATATTTTAAAATAACTTTTTTGCCAAATCCTGAAGTAGAAATTTTCTAATTCATAATTATTTTAAATAGAATTTTAGAGTTTATGCTTTCCATCTACTTCATTGTAAAAGAATTTTATGATATTAAATGATGATATTTGTACACTGAATTGTTTCTATTGCGAGAATAGATTCTAATTTTGCATAAATTTTCAAATCAATTGGTATGTCAATTAGAAGAACAAAAATTAAAGCATTGCTGGAAGATGAAAAGTTGAATTCCCAGGTTATTGTTAAAGGATGGGTTCGTACTTTTCGAAGTAACAGATTTATTCAAATCAATGATGGCTCAAGCATAAATAATATTCAGGCTGTAATTGATTTTGAAAATTTTGATGAGAGCGAACTACGTCGTATTACCACAGGCGCCTGCATACAAGTTAACGGGAAACTTACTGAATCACTTGGGAAAGGACAAAAAGTTGAAATTCAGGTTGAGACATTTGAGATACTTGGAGATAGTAGTCCTGATCAATATCCTTTACAACCAAAGAAGCATAGCATGGAGTTTCTGAGAACCATTGCTCATCTTCGTCCGCGAACCAATACTTTTGGTGCTGTACTAAGGATCAGGCATGCTTTGGCTTTTGCTATACATAAATATTTTAACGACAAAGGATTTGTCTATCTGCATACTCCAATTGTTACAGGTTCTGACTGTGAAGGTGCTGGTGAGATGTTTCGAGTAACTACTCTTGATCCTGTTAAGCCCCCACTTACTGATGAGGGAAAAGTAAATTATTCGGAAGATTTTTTTGGAAGAGAAACCAATTTAACTGTGTCTGGTCAACTGGAAGGGGAATTGGGAGCAATGGCTCTTGCTGATATTTATACTTTCGGGCCTACTTTCAGGGCTGAAAACTCTAACACTCCACGCCACCTTGCAGAATTTTGGATGATAGAGCCGGAAATGGCCTTCTATGATCTGAATGATAACATGGACCTTGCAGAAGATTTTTTGAAATATTTAATTCGTTATGCTTTGGATAACTGTATTGATGATTTAAAGTTCCTAAGCGCTCGCCAGCAGGAGGAGGAAAAAAGCAAAGCTCAGGATCAGAGATCCATGGAGTTGATAGAGAAATTGAACTTTATTTTAGATAATGAATTTGAACGATTAACATATACTGAAGCTATTGCTATTCTGGAAAATTCAAAACCAAATAAAAAGAATAAATTTCAGTTCCCAATCAAAGGATTTGGAACTGATTTGCAGAGCGAGCATGAACGCTACTTAGTTGAAAAACACTTTAAACGTCCTGTAATCCTGGTGGATTATCCCAAGGAAATTAAAGCTTTTTATATGAAGCAGAATGAGGATGGAAAGACGGTTCGGGCTATGGACATTCTTTTTCCTTCAATTGGCGAAATAATTGGTGGATCACAACGTGAAGAAGATTTTGATAAGTTGCTGAATCGTATCAAGGAATTGAATCTGAATGAAAAAGATTTTTGGTGGTATCTTGATACTCGTAAGTTTGGTACTGCTCCACATAGTGGCTTTGGGCTTGGTTTTGAACGAATGGTATTGTATGTAACAGGCATGTCAAATATCAGGGATGTAATACCGTTTCCTCGTACTCCAAAAAGTGCAGAGTTTTAGAACCAACAATAACTTCCTAACTGCAATTCTTACTCAAAAACACCTTTACTTGCCCAATATTGGCCTATTGGAGAATATATTTGTTAAAACTGGGCAATCTTTAGACGAATTACTCCTATTATTCAAGGCATTTTTTTATTTTTATCATTGATGATTTGGTTAAAGAGTCTGAGTGATGTTGAAACAAAAATTACAGCAAAAACTTCTTCAAAAGCTTTCTCCACAGCAAATTCAAATGATAAAGTTGCTGGAGATACCTACAATGCAACTTGAGCAGCGCATTAAGAAGGAACTGGAGGAAAATCCTGTTTTGGAAGAGGGAAGAGAAGAAACTGATTCGGATACAGTGCCCGAAGAAGAAGTTGTTGCTGAAGAAAAGGATAAAGATAACGAGGAATTTTCCATTGAAGATTACCTTGAAGATGATGAATATCCTTCCTACAAAACATCAACCAGCAACTATTCGAAAGATGATAAAAGAGAGGAAATCCCATTTTCAACGGGTTCTACATTTCATGAATTTCTGGAAGCGCAGTTGGGATTACGAAAATTGGATGAGCAACAACATGCTCTTGCCGAATATTTGATTGGCAACATTGATGAGGATGGGTATTTAAGACGAGAGATAGAATCTATTGTCGACGATCTTGCATTTTCTTTGAACATCACTACTTCTGAAGAGGAACTGATGGAATTGTTGAGGATAATTCAGGATTTTGATCCCATTGGTGTTGGAGCACGTGATCTCAGGGAATGCCTACTGCTTCAGATTCGTTCTAAAGATCAGGAACATAAGGAGATTGCAACTGCAACAAAAATAATAAGACATCATTTTGACGAGTTTACCCGCAAACATTATGATAAGATTAAGAATAAGTTGGGAATAGATGATGAGGATTTGAAGTTAGCAATTGATGAGGTTCTGAAGCTGAATCCAAAACCCGGCAGTTCATTTAGCGATCCTTTAAATAAAACTTCATTTACAATAGTCCCTGATTTTCTTCTGGAGGAAGATGATGGAGATTTCCATATTAGTCTAAACTCAAGAAATTCTCCTGAACTGAGACTTAGTAAGACTTACTCAGATATGCTTCAATCATATGTAGCAAGTAAGGATAACCAGTCGGCAGAGCAAAAGGAAGCTGTTACTTTTGTGAAACAGAAACTTGAATCAGCAAAATGGTTTATTGATGCCATTCGTCAAAGACAAAACACATTGATGGTTACAATGAATGCAATAGTGGAATATCAGTATGATTACTTTAAAGAGGGATATGCAACCTGATTAAGGCCCATGATCTTAAAAGACATAGCTGATAAGACAGGACTCGATATCTCTACTATCTCTCGTGTGGCAAATAGTAAATACATTCAAACTCATTTTGGAATTTACCCATTAAAATATTTCTTTTCAGAAGGGCTACAAACTGAATCCGGAGAAGAAGTGTCCAGTAGGGAGATAAAAAAGATTCTTCACGATTGCATTGAAAATGAGGAAAAACAAAAACCGCTGACAGATGATAAACTAGCCATCATACTTCAGGAAAAAGGCTATCATATTGCCAGAAGGACAGTAGCAAAATACCGTGAGCAATTGAATATCCCAGTGGCACGAATGAGAAAAGAATTGTAATTATGAGCCTCGCAAAATTAATATCTCTTATATTTCACCCCATTGTAATGCCCTTAGTCGGGCTGGTTATTATTTTTAATTCAGGAGTGTATTCAATTGATGTTCCCTTAGAATACAAACGATTTGTATACTTGGTAGTAATTCTTTGCAATGTATTGCTCCCGCTTAGTATTATCCCGGGCTTGATGTATTTTAAACACATACAGAATTATATAATGGATGAACGAAGAGAAAGACTGATACCTCTGTTTTTTTCTACAATTTGTTTCTATATTGGGTACTACTTTGTAGCTAAATTTGCTTCAGTAAGACTGATTAATGTATTTTTATTTTCTTCTACGCTTGTTATTCTTGTTATTTTGTCTGTGTCCCTCTTTTGGAAGATCAGCATTCATATGGCAGGAATAGGCGGATTGACAGGAATGATATTGGGCATATCCTTAGTTTATGGAATTGATGCAACAATCATTCTAAGTATTAGTATACTTACTGCAGGACTTATTGCTGCTTCGAGGCTCACTTTACAATCCCATACTTTTATTCAACTGATAGCAGGCTTTTTTGTTGGCGCTTGTGTTATCTTTGGGTTTGTATTGCAACTTATCTTTTAGCAGAAAGTAATTTCTCTAATGCCAGCACAATATCAAATTCATTCTGGCTCATAGTACAAAAAAGTTTTTTCGAAGAAAGATACTCAGCCAGGTATTCTTGTTCAGCTTGTCCAGGGGTTGGAACCAATAGAGCAGTTTTATTTAATGCTAAAAGATCCATTATGGTACTGTAGCCTGAGCGGCATATTATAGCATCTGCTTTGCAAATAATATTCATTAATTCTTTTGATGGCATATGATTGTACCAGCCAGGATCTAAATCGGCTTTTTCTTCAGGCAATCCTCTAATTATAGTGTATTCATATTTATCAGAAATAGTACTTATCTGATCTTTGATAATCTTTTCAAATACAGATCTTTGATTTTCAGGTCCGGATATCATTATAAGTATGTTCTTTTGTTGAGTCAAATTACTTACCTCTTCAGAAGTTTTTAAGTTGCTGAATCTGGAGAGTATTCCAATGTATCTGATTTTGTTCTTTAAAGTGCTATGTGAAAGTTCTCCTGCATATCCACCAGAATTTTCCAGATCAGGAATCCAGCATTCATCGTATTTTTTTATAAACCAATGGTTTATGTTATTGATTGAATTTGATAAAGATTTTAGGTGATTCGGAAGCTTAATGTTAAGTTGATGTGTTATGAAAATAGAATGAATGTTTTTATTCCAAAGTCCGTAGCAATTATCAGAAATTACTTCATCAATCTTATAATTTTTGATGACCTTTTTCAGTGCGTTATGTTCTCTAAAAATTTGCAGCAGAAAAATTGGAGACTGGCAGAGAAAGGAAAATAGTTGAAACCGCTTTCCTTTAAGTCGTACTCTTGCATAGGGAAATTTGACTGTTTTAATGTCTGGAAATTCATCAGTAAGAAGAATCAGTTGTGATGGACTTCCACCAACCAACACAGAATCGCCCTGGTCAATAAATTTTCTGATTACTGGTATACTGCGTGCAGCATGTCCAAGCCCCCAGTTTAAAGGAACAAGAAAAACTTGTTTTTTTTTCATAACGTGCACACTTTCAGGTTGATATAGTTACAAGTATCCCTATTTTCTTGACTCTAATGGCAATAGCCTCAAGTTCTTCCTGAGAGATCTTTTCAATACTTTTAATGGGTGTATCACGGGCTATCGTATACACCATTACCAGCTGCGGTTTTATTTTTTTTATTGCCTGTAGCCATGCTTCTACTTCCTTTTCAGTACTATTATCAAATGCATATCCCTTATACCTTCCTTTAACAAAAAGCGTTTGTATTGTCAGGTTGGTATTAAAAGTTCTCAATTGGCTTATCAAATGATCAATTGAGAAATCTCCTTTCGGACAGTTAATTTGCTGAATAGTTTCCTTGAATGCAGAATCAAGCTTTAATATATTGTATTCAATTTTCTGCAGAGCATTGTGAATACCTTTCTTTCCAATAAGAGTGGCATTTGATAAAACTGCAATCTTTGTCTCAGGACAATATCTCTCTCTCAGGGCTATAGTATCATAAATTATTTGTGGAAAAGAGGGGTGAAGAGTAGGTTCTCCGTTTCCTGCAAATGTAATGGTGTCAATTTTTTCCCCCATCTCAGAAAAACTAATGAGGGTTTCTTGAAGTTTTGTTTCTACTTCTTTACGCGTTGGCAATGATACACCTTTTCTTGAAGAACTGTAATCTGTTAGACCGCATTCACAGTATAAACAATTGAAATTACAGATTTTCTTAGTTACAGGCAGAAGATTAATACCTAATGAATTTCCCAACCGGCGACTTAATACAGGGCCAAAAATTATTTCATCAAAAAGAAATGTTGCCATAATTTCACACAAGCTTTTGCTATTCTTCTTCTTTCTTCAATTTTCTCACACGAAGGTTAGAAATATCTGCTTGTTTGTAAAAGGTAGAATCTTCATTTTCGTATTCGGGAATAATTATTCTCATATGTGTCAATGAAGAATCTTTGCATTTTTTTACTAGTGTATATTCACGAGGATAATTGGATTTTGGGATAGGGGTCTTTTTGAAATACAATCTTTTTTCCGGCACATCATTTTCCGGGGAGAAAAAATAGGCAATCATTCTGGCATTTATCGAACTATCTTCATCAGTTATTTTTATTAAAACATTAATAATATATGTACCGAGGCTGTCAATTGGAAATTCAAATGCTTTAGGATACATAGCTTCTCTGCCTGTAATTCTGTATCTTGAGTTTGTTGATTTCCAAACATTGTCAGAGTTAGAATAGGAGTACTTGTCTCTTGTTGCTTTAAGCTTTTCTGATTTTCTACTTAATTCTGAAAATACCTCATCGTAAATTTTTGCCAGTTTTTCAGGTTTTGTAGTATAATACTCCATAGTTTTTACCAGCTCATTTTTAGAGTATCCATGTTTATTAAGCACAGAGCTATAAACCAATGAGGAGTCAAGACTTTTAAACTGATTGTTTATTGTTCTGTTCACAGCCAGGGCATCTGCGATATGCATGTCAACAAGTAATGGGATAAGGTCTTTTCTGGGAATATACTTTTCTCTTTCCTTATGATTGCAGGAAATGAAAGTTATTATAACAAAGACAAATAAAAGCCAAGTTCTCATCGTGTACAATGATTTTGCAGGCAAAGTTAATTTAATTTATCTTATACCAGACTGAGAAGATGGCAATAGAAATTTGAGCTTAGTATTCTTTAATGTCATTAAATTTGAAGCCTATCATTACTTCATGCGTTCCCGAATGATAGGTTCTGAGTTTGTTAATACCAATATCATAAGAATATCCTATCTCAATTTTACGTTGATAAGTAAAACCAACCATTATTGTTACAGCATCACGACTTCTGAATGAAACTCCGCTCCATATTTTGCTGCGTTCCCATTGTCTTTTACCATACCAGACCCTGACATTGAAATCCACCTGCAGAGGAATGGCAACAACTTTTCTAAAAATTACTGTAGGCTCAATTGATAATTCCCGGTTTATCATATATTTATATCCGCCATGCAGATAAAAGTGTCTGCTTAGTCGACTGAGGTCAGTTATAGCGGTATCTTGTCCGATTTTTAATTTGTTTCCTAACAAATTGGTACAGGATATTCCGACATGATATGTTGAAGAAAACAGGTACAGACCTAAGGTAGCATCCGGTCCATATTGTACAAATGTTTCTCCAGTATAAACAGGATCATATGTCCCAGTTTCTTTAGAACCGTCAATTTTGTATTGAAACAATCCGACGGCCAGGCCCATGGAAATCTTCAGATCTTCAGCAATGCCATAATTGTAGGCATAGGCAAAATTTATACTTGTTTTACTGGTTGGCCCGGTGGCATCATGCATGATATAACCGCCTAAACCCATTGGTTGATTAACGGTCGGACCAAACATACTTATCACATTTGTGATTGGAGCATCAGTAAATCCTGCCCATTGCAGGCGGCTGTTCGTCATGATCTGATAATATGGGTATGTCCCTGCCAGCGCCGGGTTTATTAAAAACGGGTTGGTCATAAATTGTGTATAAAGTGGATCCATGGTGGAACTCACCTTAAATACAAAACTGAACAGCAATATGGTTAATAAGGTTATTTTTTTCATTATCTGACTATTGTAACGGATCCGGTGAATGTTCCCTGTTCACCGTCATTTGGATTAATAATATAGTAATAAGTGCCTATAGGCAAATCCTTTCCATTTTTCTGTGATTTCCCGTCAAATCGATGATGTGGATCAATTCCATACGGTTTGCTATGGAATACCTGTTGTCCCCAGCGATCGAATACTGTAACTTCCAGCTCTGGATATTGTATAGCATTTGGTATCAACCAGTAATCGTTATAGCCATCATCATTAGGTGTAAACACTCCGTAGACTTCGATAGGGATCTGGTTTTTAACAAAAACATATCCTCTGTCGATACAACCATCTGGTGTTGTACCTTCAAATGTTACTAACTGATCTTCCTCCGGTGTGAGTGTTGTCATGGACTCATTGGTTGTACTGAACGGACCAGTTCCAATCCAATTGTATGATGTATAGGCTGTTTCCTCAATCCATAGCGAAAGTGCTATACCTTGCGGAGCATATATGGTATCCCCAATTCGATAACCGCTTGTTCTGATAGCTGCATTAAGTGTATCGAAAAGTGTTATATTGATCAGTTCCAGATCCATACAATTGTCTGTTGTTATATATACAACTACTTGACCTTCATCACGAGCAGTAATTGAGGCTGTATCAGAGTTTTCAATTAGGTCAGGATAATCAAGGAAAATATCGGGATATGGATTGGAAGTCCATTCGATATTATCACCGAGATCGTAATCAACATCCAGTATAAACCTGCTTAAATAGCAAACTGTAGTATCTTCTATTGGTCTGAATATACCAAAACTTCCATCTGCTTCTATAGGTGCAGTTAGCATAAGTGCATTGATTGCTTCATCTGCTTCAAGAATTGTAGTATTGACTAGTAAACAACCATTTGCATCTCTGATAAAAATAGTAAAGGTGTCTGCTGGCAATCCAGATCTTGAAGAAGTTGTAAGATTTGTATCAGCCCAGCTGAAAGTAAAGTTGCCTGCACCTCCTGATGGGAAGTAACTGATGGATCCATTGGTTGAACGGGTACCATCCAGTTCATATTCCTGGCATGATGGATTGGCTGTTGATTTAGTTACATTGATTGGAATTGCTTCATTGACTATAATAGTTGTATCAAATCTTCTGCCCTCGAAATCTTCAACACGAAGCAAGTAGTTACCGCTTGCAACACTATCAATTGTATAGGATGAGCCTGTAACATTTGAATAAACTGTTGTTCCAAGTGTAATTGTATATGGTTCAACACCATCATTCATGGTAATTCTTACTTCACCACTGGGCTCACCATAACATAATGCATCATCCACTTCAACATCTACATCAAGAGTGTTAATAATGATGATGATAGTTGTATCCCATGGACAGAATAATGAATCTTCTACATGGAAGTCATATGTTCCTACACTTAGAGAATCGAATATTGAATCAGTTACCAGTGCGCCTCCATCAATTGAATATCGATAACCTGCGCCAACTGTAAATGGTGTTCCTCCTGTTGGAGATAACACTACAGATCCATAGCCATCACTCTGGACATGAGTAATTGTTGGATTACCAAACAATTGAGGAGGACTTGAAATGGTAGTATCTTTTGCTAATTCACAACCATTGTCATCACGATAAAACACTGTATAATCTCCCCCAGGCAAACTACTGAATGTGTTAGAGGACTGGTAATTGTATCCATCAATAGAATATTCAACCGATCCTGTACCTCCTGAAGTATAGACTCTGATTTCACCAACAGCGTCGGTATAACAGGTTGTGATAGGCGTAATACCAATACTGTCAAGAATTAGAGCAGGGGGATCCGTAAGTGTTATAGTTGTAGACCATGATTCTGTACATCCTTTTGAATCGTATACTACAATATCATAATTACCTGCAGGTGCATCAATATAGAGTGTGTCTGAAATGCCTGAGCTTCCATAATATACATTTAATTTTGGATGCAATAAACTGTTGTCATAATCACTGGAGGCAAAAAACATTCTTCGATAATATTCTTCAGTTACCAGGCGATACAAAAAACCATAATTACTGGCCGGATCATCGATCATTGCCTGGATCTGACTTGTAATGTTAATGTTTTCAAAATCCAGTAAACCATTACCGCCAGCCGGTATTAAGACTTCATTTACTGAAGTCACAGTGGGTTGAGTAGTCCATGTTACGGTATTTTCATCCCATGGTGAAGTAACTATTTGTAGAAGAGATTCATTTGATCCACTCAAATCAGAATGAGTTCCTTCATTGCTAACTGAGTTAATGGCATATAAGGATAATAATGCTGATTGTATAGAAGTACCAGGGGGTATTGAACTTAAATCAAATTCAATTAAACTCCGGTAAAATATAGGAATTCCACCCATTGTCCATGCCGAAGCATCAAACTCACCATAATTTCCATAATTATTATCATCAAGGCCTGCTCCGGATCGAATGAAGGCATCTTTTCCGGATGCTGCATCAGGTTGGAAAGTCCATACATTATAAAAGGGGATAGAATCGGGGCCACCGGTAATAGAAACTGAATAGCCCGGGCTTCCTCCATTCACTACAACACCTATTCGACCATTATCTCCCGTACATAGCACAGGTTCAACGAGTACGGTATCAATACTTAGAGGTACAGGCACTCCTAAAATAAGGGTGTCACTATTTATTGTATCACATCCATTTGCATCTGTAAGCCTTATGAGATAAGACCCTGGGGCAAGATTTTCGAAAATTCCAGAAGCATTGATCACATGGACCGGTTCGAGAATAAACTCATAGGGCGTTGTACCTCCACTCGCGGTGGCCACAATACGACCATTATTATCGCCTGAACAGAATACACTATCTGTAACCATTGCGCTTTCAAGAACTAGTTGAGTTGGTTGATAAATCGAAATTGTTGTATCTCTATAGCAGCCTTTGGCATCTTCAATTCTGATCGTGTAAGTACCCATGCCTAATCCTGAGAAATAGCCAGAATCAGCAGTTTCTGAAGGAGTTGAAGGCAATAGAGTAAATGTAAGCGAACCAGTACCTCCCGATGCCTGAACGCTTATAAATCCTGTAGTGTCTCCATAACATCCTATGGTATCTGTATAGTTAACAGCATCAATATTAATTACTGGCGGAGAGATAACATCAACACTTGTTGTGCCTTCGCATCCAAGAGCGTCAGTAACAGTTAGGTAATATGTTCCTGCGCAGAATACTACTGAATCTTTTCCATTTCCACCGGCTGGAGCAGGGCTCCAATTGTAATTTGTATAAGGAGGAATTCCTCCTATTACATTCACTAAACCAATAGCATCACATGCTCCAGGACAACTTTCTCTTAAGCCCCTTGGAATCATATATGAGGTATTTGAAAGCTCTATGATAGGTATATTTATTGTACCTGAGATGTAATCTATTGAGGTAAGTTCGTTTGTTGCCAGTGCAGTATCAATAAATGTTAATGAAGCCCATACTATAGATCCGTCAATACCTCCCATATTCTGGGCAGTATCTTTTATCATAATCGCCCAACCGCCTTCAGCTGGATTCATACCGTATAAAGTACTCCAGTTTTCTGTAGCAGCAAATGTGCCCGCTATTGGAGTTGCTTCAGAACATACATCCAGAGTATCAGCCAGTGTAAGCTCAGTTGTAAAACATATTGTATCTACATCTCCGGGAGGAGGTGGAGGAGGTGGAGGTATGCAAGGGGTAAAGAAGTTTGTCTCCATAGGTCCTTTTTTCAGTGTAAACACTGTATTTCCATCCGGAGCTATTAAATAGTAACCCATATCAACACTAAACATATGTCCATTAGTAGCCATACATACTTCTATTTCTGTATCAGTACCAATTAAAAATGGTGATGGAGATCCTATAGCTACGTTTAATTCAGGCGGTATCAGAAGATCCATTGTATCTCTTACAGATTGGCCCACACATGCGCCAAGTCCATTTACTACGAGTTCTAATTGGACAACTGAACCTGCTCCGCTATTTCTATCCAGAAAATCAATAACATATGTTGGATCTATAACATCATCAATTCCTCCATTGAAT
>CAYWBC010000022.1:0-53960 GCA_964456285.1 uncultured Bacteroidales bacterium | reverse complement strand
TACATCTTGTATATACTCCTTCATCTAACAAAAGGATGGAATTATAGAATAATACTAATACAAAAACAAATTTAAAGTCCCAAGTTATTAGTCTAGTCTTACAAAAAATCGACACAAATATTACTGCTGATAAATTCAATGTAAATTAAAAAATATATGTACTCAAATCCAAATAATATTGACCAAAAACTAGTATTAAATGATTAATTCATTTCGCTATACCATTAACAATGAAATAGAGGAAAATCCCTCGATGAATGTATAAGTTAAATGAGAAACTTTGGATAAGCACACGATGCTATTTGTAGCATTTATCAGCACTTTATTGGAGAAGCACTGTAACCAAAATACAACATGAGTTTTCAATGGTGACAAATCATAAGAGAGTAATCATAAAACTAATGTGAATACACAAGTATTGTACTATTTGAGGATAAAGATCCTTATGATTCCGCAAAGATTAAAGTTTTTATTTGTAAACTGCACTCATGTAAGTTGTTCCTAATTGATCTTAATGCAAAAAAAAATACCCTGCACAAGGTTTTTTCTGTGTCCCTAATTTTATTCAAAAATAATGGATGCCTTGAATCTGTTTATTGTTCTTTATTATTATTCGGAAAAGAATCAAATTAATCCTCAGGCTCATAAAGAATGTAGGAGGAAATAAGAATAAAAATCCCAAACAAAATTGCCATGATTCCAAGAATGAAAAAAATCTCTTTTCTTGGATATGAGCGTAGAGCAATTAAAATAAATGCTATAGCAAATGACAATGTGCCGGAGATAAGTTCAAACCACCAGTTGGTTATATTTTCATGGATCAATACTAAAGATTCTACTCCTTGCAATAAACCTGTATATAAAAACCAGACAGCTAAAACCAGAATAACTGACTTCACTGATATTTCCGGAACCAACCATAACATTATTCCAAAGGACAAATCAAGCATACCGCCAATAAGCAGCCATTGCCAGTTTATATGATGTCTGTTAAAAATGGCACTCTGAATCATTAATAGCCCACTGCCGATAGCGAAAATTTCAAATAGTTTAATAAACCTGATTTTTCCTTCATATGTGGGCAATACAATTGCAAATACACCCAATGTTATTATCAAAAATCCTCTCAGGGAAAGCAAATACCAATGTTTGTATAACTTTGTATGTTTTTTCATAGCTCTACGATATTTAGATACTAATTTAAGTAATAGATTAATATTTAAATAATAATAAAAGATAAAATACATGTTGCAAAATTGCATTGCATATTTGTTAGTCGATTTTTAGTTCTTTCAATCATTAACTCATTTCAATTAAAATGTTTATACGCCTCACTTATTTGCTGAAATATTACTTGTACTGGATAGTTTATTTTATTGTACTTAAATTAGTGTTCCTGGTGTATTATCATTCCAAATCATTCGAATTGTTTGATCTCTGGGGAGGCATTTTCTTACATGGCCTTCGGCTTGATTTGTCAGTATCTGGCTATCTTTTGCTGTTGCCAATACTTGTAAGTCTGGGATTATTTTTCATCCGACCTCAGGCTGTCCACCAATTTATCAAAATATACACTTACATCATCATTGTATTATTCTCATTGCTTGCAGTGTCTGACTTGGCTCTCTATGGTGAATGGGGTTATAGAATGGATGCTACTCCCCTGCTCTATATTACTAAGCCCAAAGAAGCCTTTGCATCTGTCAGTTACCTCTTTATTATATATCATCTGCTAATTGCAGCCGCTCTTAGCTTCTCTTTCATCTATATTTTCAAGATCGCTTTTTCTGAAAAATCATTTTCCGGAAAGAATACCTGGCTGTCATTTTCAACAATTCTTTTCTTCCTGATTGTTTTATTTCTACCCATCCGGGGTGGAGTGGGAAAAGCTACAATAAATATTAGTTCAGCCTATTTTTCTGATAATAGTTTTGCAAATCATGCAGCGATTAACCTGCTATGGAATATTGGATATTCACTGGAAAATTCTGAAATTGCTGAGAATCCCTATGTATTTTATGCGCATGATGATGCTAAAAAACTGGCTTCAAAATTTACCAAATCCGATCCTTCTTTCAAAGCAGTTTTAAAAACCAGAACTCCTAACATTCTGCTTATTGTTCTTGAAAGTTTTACAGCCAATGTAACAGGCTGTTTAAGTGATGATTTCAAGGTAACACCTCGTTTAGACGCTTTAGCCAGTAAGGGCATTCTTTTTTCAAGATTATATGCCAGTGGTGATAGAACTGATAAGGGAATGCTTGCAATATTTAGTGGATATCCATCACAGCCGACTACCTCAATCATCAAATTTCCGAACAAAACTGAAAATCTTCCTGGACTTCCAAAAACTTTAAAAAATCATGGATACACTACCCATTTTTATTATGGAGGTGATGTAAACTTTTCTAATTACAAATCTTACTTATTGAATGTTGGTATTGATAGATTTATTTCTTTGGATGACTTTCCTTCCTCAAAAAGAATATCTAGTTGGGGGGTTCCGGATGAATATTTATTTGAAAGGGTATCTGAAGATATTTCTTCTTTGGATGAACCCTATTTTCTCTCCTTGTTCACCTTAAGCAGTCATCCGCCATATGATGTGCCCATGGAGCCCTATTTGAAAGGCGAAGGTGATAAGATCAAGTTTTGTAATTCAGTTTATTATACTGATTATCACCTGGGAAAATTCATTGATGATTTAGAACAGAAACAAGAGCTGGAAAACACACTTGTTATCATAATAGCTGATCATGGTACTTTTATAATTGGCAATCTGAACTATTATTCCGAAAAGAAATACCATATTCCAATGATTTGGTACGGAGATGTTTTACTTGCAACAGATACTATTGTATCTGTAATTAGCAATCAGACAGATCTGGCAAATACCCTGCTTTCACAATTGAATATTGATACCCATGAATACTTGTTTGGAAAAAATATTTTTGCGGAAAATGCACCCCAACAAATTTTATATGCGATAAACAATGGTTTTGGCTTTTTTTCAGACTCATTGGAATTCTATTACAATCATGTTTCAGAAAAATCCTTTGTTCTTAGGGGAAATATTACAGATTCAAGTTTAATGGAATCAAAAGCCTATTATCAGTTATTGTATGAAGACCTTTTAAGCAGGTAACTTGCTATATATATTAAAACCTGAAGGTTTTTTTGTCGACTGAATGATGACTATGATTCTCTTACTAATGTCATCATTCTGACATTATCTTATACAAAACATACTATTATCTAATAAGAACTATTATATACAAAGTGAATAAATTATGTTCATATTGTTTATAAACTGGTTTTTCCACATCAAAAAAAAATTTAACTTATGCATTATTTTAAAATTATTATAAATGATTTTCCTAAATCCGATTATTAAGCCCATCCTGAATCTTATATTATTAGCCATTTCCTATCAACTATTCGCTCAGGATTCGCAAGATTCAATATATCTGGAAGATATCTCTCCTTACGAAACAGATATAGTTTTAAATGATAGCGACTCAGCTTATTTATCGTTTGAGTCTGAATCCGAGACTTCATCATATATTGCTGACTCTTATGAAACTCTGGCGATTGAACGCCCAATTGTGAATGAAACAAAACAAGAAAGTATTCCACTTCTTACAAAATCTGTTAAAAGGATACGCTTCTATCAAAAATGGTGGTTTACACTAATACTGATCCTATTGATCAGTCCTGTGGTATTCAAGTACCATCTTAATGCCCAAAGCATATTAAAAAAAAGAATTGATGAACTAAAGAATAAAACAAATGAATTCAAATCAATTCTAAAGGAACATGACCTGGAATACGAAAAAAAAGAATTGGAATACAAGGAAAAGATTAAAGAAGATGAGATATTAAAATTTCATACTGTCGGTCTTAATAAATTTTCAGATATTATTTCCAAAAATAAAGAAGATCTTAAAAAACTCGGACAACAATTTATTTACGAGTTGGTAGAATATATTAACGCAAATTCAGGAGTAATCTTTCTTATAGATAAAGACAATACCTTTCTAGAAGTATTAAATTCATATGCCGGAGATATAAACAAGGTCAATGAAAAATTTAAACCTGGTGAAGGTTATATTGGAACATGTTATAAAGAGGCTAAGACTATTGAACTTGAAAATGTACCGGAAACATACACAAAAGTTGAGTCAGGTCTGGGGGCTGCAGTACCCAAATACATTATTTTTATACCTCTGATTCAGGATGAAAACAAACTTGGTGTACTTGAACTTGCCTCCTTCAAAAAACTTGAAAAATATAAAGTTGAGTTTATAGAAAAACTCGCTTCCAATATTGCATCGGCTTTAGCTATCCAGTCAGCTACTGATAAAATGCAGATCATGCTTGAGCAATCGAAAGAACAAGCTGAAGAAATGAAAGCCCAGGAAGAAGAATTAAGACAAAATATGGAAGAAATGCAGAGTGTTCAGGAAGAATTACAGCGGCAAAAAGATGAATTAGCACAGGAAAAGGCCTTAGTGGATGCTCTTCTTATCAATGCCAAAGAATATATATATTTTAAAGATGAAAAGAGCAGGTTTATTAAAGTGAGTAATTCCATGACTAAACTTTTTAAGGTGAAGAATGTGGAAGAATTGTATGGGAAAAGTGATTTTGATTTCTTTACTGAAGAACATGCCAAACCTGCGTATGAGGACGAACAGAAGATCATTAAAACCGGAAAAGCTATAATTGATAAGATAGAAAAGGAAACACACCCTGATGGGAGGATAAGTTGGGTAAGTACTTCTAAAATGCCACTGTATAATGAGAACAATGAAATCGTTGGTACTTTTGGGATCTCAAAAGATATAACCCATTCTATCGAAATGGAGCATGAAAACAATCAGAGAAATGAAGAACTTCAGGCTCAGGAAGAAGAATTAAGACAAAATCTTGAAGAAATGCAGACTGTGCAGGAAGAACTTGAAAGACAAAAAGACGACTTGGCACAGGAAAAAGCATTAATGGATACTCTGCTTAGCAACGCAAAAGAATATATCTATTTCAAAGATAAAAAAAGTAGGTTTCTTAAAGTAAGTAACTCTATGACAAATCTATTTAAAGTGAAGAATGTGGAAGAATTGTATGGGAAAAGTGATTTTGATTTCTTTACTGAAGAACATGCCAAACCTGCGTATGAGGACGAACAGAAGATCATTAAAACCGGAAAAGCTATAATTGATAAGATAGAAAAGGAAACACACCCTGATGGGAGGATTAGTTGGGTGAGTACTTCTAAAATGCCACTATACAATAAGAACAATGAAATCGTTGGTACTTTTGGGATCTCAAAAGACATAACCCATTCTATCGAAATGGAGCATGAAAACAAGCAGAGAAATGAAGAACTTCAGGCTCAGGAAGAAGAGCTAAGGCAAAACCTTGAAGAAATGCAAACTATTCAGGAAGAACTTCAAAAACGGATTATAGAAAACGAAAAGCTTAATCTGGCCTTTCGAAAAAGGGAGGCAGAATTGAAAAAGACTATTGCCAAACTTCAAAAAAAATAGATAGATATTCATCTACACTAATTTTTTTTCTTTAATAATATTATAAAATAAAAAGTATTTTTTACTTTTATCAGCTAACCTGCAGGTTAATTTATAAAATACAAGAAGTAGTTTATTAAGGCTGTGGGGATTACATTCAGCAATTAGTTTAAAATAATTTAAATGATAGAGAAAATTTTTCAAAACAAAGAAATTTGGTTTGTCACCGGAAGTCAGGATTTGTACGGTGAGAAAACTCTGAAACAGGTAGCTCAAAATTCGAATGCAATAGTAAATGCATTTAATAAATCGGAGTTTATACCTATTGAAATAGTCTTCAAACCTGTAGTAATAACTCCCGACTCAATATATAATCTTTGTCTGGAAGCGAATAACAACAAGGCTTGTATTGGACTTATTACCTGGATGCACACCTTTTCTCCTGCAAAAATGTGGATATCAGGCATCAAAATTTTACAGAAACCTATTGCACATCTGCATACTCAATTTAATCGTGATATTCCATGGAGTGAAATTGACATGGATTTTATGAACCTGAATCAATCAGCCCATGGTGGTCGTGAATATGGATTCATTATGAGTCGAATGGGTATTAACAGGAAAGTTATTGTAGGACATTGGATGGAGGAAAAAATACAGAAACAACTGGGAGATTGGATAAGAGTTGCAGTAGGCTGGAATGAAATGAAAACGATGAAAATTGCTCGTTTTGGCGACAATATGCGTGAGGTTGCAGTCACAGAAGGAGATAAAGTTGAGGCTCAGATTAAATTAGGGTGTGCGGTATATGGTTATGGTGTGGGTGATCTGGTTGCTTCCGTGAATAGTATTTCTGAAAATGCAATTAACACACTTCTTGAGGAATATGAATCTGAGTATACGGTGAATAAGGAATTGCTAAATGGTGGATCAAAAAGAATATCCATTATTGAAGCTGCCCGAATCGAATTGGGATTAAAACAATTTCTTGTTGATGGGGGTTTTAAAGCATTTACAACAACCTTCGAAGATTTGCATGGATTGGTTCAACTGCCGGGATTAGCTGTTCAACGTTTGATGAAACAAGGCTATGGTTTCGGAGCTGAGGGTGATTGGAAAACTTCTGCAATGGTAAGAACCGTTAAGGCTATGTCTGAAGGATTAAATAGCGGTACTTCTTTCATGGAAGATTATACTTATCATCTTGACCCCTCCGGAATGAAAGTTCTGGGAGCACATATGCTTGAGGTCTGTGAATCAATCGCTGAAGGAAAACCCACATTAGATGTTTTCCCTCTTGGTATTGGAGGCAAGAGCGATCCTGCACGGTTATTGTTCAGCGTACCGAACGGTCCGGCTATCAATGTTTCCATTATGGACATGGGCAACAGATTCAGATTACTCACAAATGAAGTTCAGGTTGTACCCACTCCTCAGGATTTACCAAAACTTCCTGTTGCCAGAGTACTTTGGGAGCCAAAACCTAATTTGGAAATAGCTGCAACGGCATGGATTTATGCCGGAGGTGCACATCATTCAGTATTTACCCAGGCTGTTACATCAGAAATGATTCAGGATTTTACAGAAATGGCCGGAGTCGAGCATTTAATAATTGATAAGAATACAACTATTCCTGATTTTAAAAATGCAATCAGGTGGAACGATGTATATTATCATATTCAACCAAGATAAATACTAACCTCATTTATTAATAAAACCTAATTAAAATGCAACAACTAGATTGGATTGTACTTGGAATATTCTCATTGGTTCTTATTGGCGTCATCATTTGGGTGCTCCGACAAAAAGAAGAGAATAGAGAAGATTATTTTCTCGCCGGCAAAAAAGCTGGATGGCTCTCAATAGGATCATCCATTTTTGCGTCAAACATTGGATCTGAACATTTGGTAGGTTTGGCCGGTGCCGGATTTATTAGCGGTATGGCAATGGCACACTGGGAAATGCATGCATGGCTGATCCTGATCCTTGGATGGGTGTTTGTACCCTTTTACGACAGGATAAAGATATATACCATGCCTGAATTTCTCGAGAGAAGGTTTTCATCTGGTTCAAGAACAATTTTGTCGATGATTTCATTGGTCAGTTATGTACTCACGAAAGTAGCTGTTACGGTTTATGCAGGGGGCGTTGTTTTCAAGGAAGTTTTTGATATCGAATACCTTATACATGGCCCAGACGGATGGGGCGTTGTTACACAATTAGAAGCAGAACAGGGATTAATGGAAACATTGAATTATAGTTTCCATATTGATTTCTTTTGGGTAGCTGCCATTGGTCTGGTAGTAATAACAGGATTATATACAATCTTCGGAGGAATGAAAGCAGTTCTTTATACCTCTGTTATACAAACTCCTGTACTTCTTTTTGGATCAATCGTAATACTGATTGTTGGTTTAGTAAAAGTTGGCGGATGGTCTGAAGTTGAAAGAATTGTAGGTCCTAATCTCAAACTTGTCAGGCATGCAGCCGATCCTGAATTTCCATGGACAGGGGTTTTGTTTGCCTCGGCCATTATCGGATTTTGGTATTGGTGCACCGATCAGTTTATTGTTCAAAGGGTTTTATCAGGTAAGAATCGTTCTGTTGCCCGCAGAGGAACCATTCTCGCAGGATATTTCAAACTACTGCCGGTATTCATTTTTCTAATACCTGGTATGATTGCTTTTGCTCTTTCTCAAAAGGTAGATCCTAACACAGGAGTAGCTCTTCTAAAAGTTCCTACAAGTGATGCAGCATTTGCATCAATGGTTTCTCAGTTGTTACCAGGTGGTATTACCGGGATTGTAGTCTGCGGCCTACTGGCAGCGCTCATGAGTTCATTGGCATCCCTTTTCAACTCATCTGCAATGCTCTTTGTTGAAGATTTCTATCGAAAATATCGACCAACATTTAGCGAAAAGCATTACGTGATTGTAGGTCGTATTGCTACAGCAATGATTGTAATTCTTGGTATAGTTTGGATCCCTGTTATGATGAATTTGGGTAAAGTTCTCTATGAGTATCTGCAGGCAGTTCAGGGTCTGCTGGCTCCTGCAATTGCTTCGGTTTTTCTTTTAGGAGTTTTCTGGAGAAGAACAACATCAAAAGGTGCATTTTGGGGAATGATCACAGGATTTTCAATCGGCATGTTCCGTTTAGCCCTTAATGTAATATATGGAGCCAAAGCCACTCTAATAAGTTCGCTGGAGAGGTTTAAACAGCAAATGGATATCATTAACGAAACAAGAAGATCTCAGGTAATTGAAGGTCTCGAAAAATTAATAAAACCGGATGAACTGGAGAAAATTGGCAATGCCTCGTTTGTACAGCCGATCAAAGATCAAATTGGTCAGGTTATCGATACATTATCGAATGGTATTAGCCCTGCTGCGGTCGAACATTCTACCTCAATTCTCACTAGTTTGAAAATGCAATATGAAACATTGTTCATTAGTAATTATGGCATTCTCTATAAAATAGCAGCTATTAACTGGTTGCATTTTTGTATTATTCTCTTCTTTATTTCCGTATTTACTATTGTAGGTGTTAGTCTTATAACTAAGAAGCCATCGGATACTCAATTAAATTATACTTATAAGGCAGCGAGTGCTGAGGATAAAGCATATACTAAATCGGGAATTTCAAAGTGGGATATTATAAATACCATTGTCATTATCGGAGTTGTTGTTCTTTTCTATTTATTATTCTGGTAAGGTCTTGAAAAATGCTTAAGAAACTAAAGGAAAAGATACTTCGGGCAAATTTGGACCTGGTAAAACATGGCCTGGTAATTTTTACCTGGGGAAATGTTAGTGGCATTGATCGTGAACAGGGATTGGTAGTTATCAAACCTTCTGGTGTTTCTTATGAAAGGATGAAAGCAGATGATATGGTAGTAGTTGATCTGGAGGGCAACATTATTGAAGGAGGAATGAGCCCTTCCTCCGATACACCAACTCATCTTGTTTTGTACAAACATTTTCAATCTATCGGAGGCATAGTCCACACCCATAGTGAGTGGGCAACCAGCTGGGCTCAGGCAGGTATGCCAATTCCGGCATATGGCACAACTCATGCAGACTATTTTTATGGAGATATACCCTGCACAAGAAAACTAACAAATGAAGAGATTGAAAATGATTATGAGAAAAATACTGGTATTGTAATTGTTGAAAGTTTTAAAGAACTTGATAACAATGCATTACCGGGAGTTTTAGTATTTGGACATGCTCCTTTTGCCTGGGGAAAAGATGCTGACGATGCAGTTCATAATGCTGTTGTTCTGGAGGAAGTGGCTAAAATGGCTTACAAAACGCAGGTGCTTGGCAATACTACTACTATTGATAAATATCTTCTTGATAAACACTATCTGCGTAAGCATGGAAAAGATGCATACTACGGTCAAAAGAAAAATACATAAACCTAACTATTCGATACAATTATGAAAAAAATTAAACTTATTACACCGATCCTATTATTACTGGTCTCCTGGTTTTCAATCACCGGACAAGAGAATAAAATTGTCATTAAAACCCAGGAAGGAAAAGATACTATTAGCAGATACATCTATGGTCACTTTGCCGAACATCTTGGCAGGTGTATTTACGATGGAATTTGGGTTGGAGAGGATTCTGAGATTCCTAATACCAGGGGATACCGAAACGATATACTTGAAGCTCTGAAAGAGATAAAAATTCCTGTATTAAGATGGCCCGGAGGCTGCTTTGCAGATTTATACAATTGGAGGGATGGAATAGGCCTTAAAGAAGATCGCCCGACTTTGATCAATAAATTTTGGGGCAACGCCATTGAAGACAATAGCTTTGGTACTCATGAATTTCTTGATTTATGCGAAATACTTGAGACCGAGCCTTACCTGGCAGTAAATGTCGGAAGTGGAACGGTAAAAGACGCATACGATTGGATGGAATATGTAACCTCTGATAAAGACACTCCTATGGCACAACTTCGCAGAAAAAATGGAAGAGAAGAACCATGGAAGGTAAAATTTTGGGGAATTGGAAATGAGAATTGGGGATGTGGTGGAAACATGGATGCAACCTACTATACCGATTTATTCAAGCGCTATGCAACCTATGCCTGGGTTGATTACAAAGTAGCCAGTGGTGGATTGAATGACGATTTTAACTGGACAGAAACCTTAATGAAAGGAACGCAAAACTATCAACACCTTATACAAGGAGTATCATACCATCACTATACTATTTGCCATACATGGGGGAAAAAGGGATCTGCAATTAATTTTGATGAAAGTGAATGGTTTTCAACGATTAGCAAAAACTTTGAAATGGAAAAGAATTTAGTTGGTCATATGGAAATAATGGAAAAGTATGATCCCGACAATAAAGTAGCTCTAATTGCCGATGAATGGGGTAATTGGTTCGATCCGGAACCAGGAGTTGATATGGGAGTGCTTTATCAGCAAAATACACTTCGTGATGCTATAACTGCTTCAATATATCTGAATATTTTCAATAATCATTGCGATAGAGTGAAGATGGCTAATATAGCTCAGACAGTAAATGTATTGCAGGCAATGGTTCTTACTCAGGGAGATAAGATGGTAAAAACTCCGACCTTTTATGTTTTCAAAATGTATAATGTTCACCACGATGCTTTGCTTCTTCCAACTGAAATTGCTTGCGATACTTACAAAAACAATGAAGAAGAAGTACCTGCATTATCAGTTTCAGCTTCGAAAGATAATGATGGTATTATAAATGTTACTGTGGCAAATGTCGATCCTAATCAATCAAAAGTAACAATTGTACAGCTTGATAACGGCGGAAAATTAGAAATTCAGTCAGCACAAATTATTACAGCCGCTGAAATGAATTTCTATAATGATTTTGACCAGGACGAAAAGGTAAACATAAAGCCTTTTGATGATTATAAAATTAAAAACAGTGATTTAGCAGTAACTCTGCCATCAAAATCAGTAGTTCATCTGGCAATCAAAACAAAATAATACGGTATAAATAATGGGAGACACAAAGTATACAATTGGAGTTGATTATGGAACTGATTCGGTAAGATCAATATTGGTTGACACATCTAATGGTAAGGAAATAGCTGATGCAGTATTCTACTATCCCCGATGGAAAAATGGTGAATACTGCTCTCCGGCTGAAAATCAATTCAGACAGCATCCACTTGATTATATTGAGGGCCTTACATTTACAATTCAGGAAATAATCAGGAAGGCAGGCAATCAGGTTGCGAAAAATGTAGTTGCTCTCTCTGTTGACACTACTGGCTCCACTCCTGTTGCTGTTAACGATCAAGGGATACCTCTGTCACTGACTTCCGGATTTGAAGAGAATCCAAATGCCATGTTTGTGTTATGGAAAGACCACACTGCCGTAAAGGAAGCCGATGAAATCAACGAGAAGGCAAAAAGCTGGGGTGGTATAGATTATACCATGTTTGAAGGTGGCATATATTCTTCGGAATGGTTTTGGGCTAAAATATTACATGTTCTTCGCAATGATTCTAAAGTTAGAGATGCCGCTCATTCCTGGGTGGAACATTGCGATTGGATACCTGCATTGTTAACAGGAGTAAATAAAGCTGATAATATTAAAAGAAGTCGTTGTGCTGCCGGTCATAAGGCTATGTGGCATGAAAGCTGGAATGGTTTACCCTCAGAAGATTTTCTTATTACCCTTGATCCCATCTTACGAGGTCTCAGAGAAAAACTTTATAAGGATACATATACAGTTGATCAACAGGCAGGAACAATCACCAGAGAATGGGCACAGAAACTTGGTTTGCCTGAAAATGTGGTAATTGGAATTGGTGCATTCGATGCGCATTTAGGAGCCCTGGGTGCTGAAATTAAGCCTTATTATTTGTGTAAGGTAATGGGCACCTCTACCTGTGATATGCTTACTGCTCCTGCAGAAGAAATTGGTGATAAACTTGTACAGGGAATCTGTGGACAGGTTGACGGTTCAATTATTCCTGGAATGATGGGGCTTGAGGCAGGACAATCTGCATTTGGCGATGTGTATGCATGGTTTAAAGAAATGCTGCTTTGGCCACTTAATAATTTGCTTCATAGTTCAACAGAAATTGATGAGTATACCAAGGCTAAGTTAATTCAGGATATCTCTGATCGTTTAATACCTGAACTATCTACTGCAGCAGCAAAGCTACCATTGGAGGGGACAAGTGAACTTGCTCTTGATTGGTTAAATGGAAGAAGAACACCCGATGCAAATCAGAATCTTAAAGGAGCTATTTCAGGATTATCATTAGGATCAGATGCTCCCCGGGTTTTTAAAGCCTTGGTTGAAGCAACTGCCTTTGGTGCCAAAGCAATTAATGAAAGATTTATCAGTGAAGGAGTAAAAATTGATGGAGTAATTGCTATTGGAGGTGTTGCTAAAAAATCGGATTACATCATGCAAGTCATGGCAGATGTTTTGAATAAACCCATACATGTAGCTCGCTCAGAACAAGCCTGTGCTTTAGGATCAGCTATGGCGGCATCAGTAGCAGGCAAGGTGCATGAAAATTTTGAAAAAGCAAAAGAAGCTATTGGCGGTGGCTTTGAAAAAGAATACCGGCCCAACAAAGAAAAAGCCAAAACCTACGAAACTTTATACAACAACTATCTTAAATTAGGAAACTTCATTGAAAATGAATTAACAAAATAAAAGACCATGAATAAATTATATGTAGTACTTTGTCTTTCCATTCTGGTATCATGCATGAGCCCTTCACAAAGGAAAGAAGCCGGAGAAATGTTAAAAAAAGAAGCCTTTGATACACTAGTTGATGGGAAACAGATCAGCCTGTATTCTCTTACAAATGAAAATGGTATGACGGTGCATCTGACAAATTATGGTGCTCGTATAGTTTCCGTTATTACACCCGATAAAAATGGTGAAATGGCAGATATCGCCCTTGGCTATGCAGACATTGATCATTATTTAAAGAAAGATCCTATGTATCTGGGTTGTATTGCTGGTCGATTTGCTAACAGAATTAAGGATGCCAAATTCACTCTTGATGATAAGGAATACAATTTGAACAAGAATGATGGTGATAACACATTACATGGTGGCAAAGAAGGATTGGATAAAAAAATATGGAATGCTCAGCAGGATGAAAATACAGTTATTTTTTCCTATCTCTCTCCTGACGGGGAAGAAGGTTATCCCGGAAACTTATCCATTACCGTAAGCTATACTCTTACTGAAAATAATGAACTACATATAGTTTACGAAGCAGAAACCGACCAACCAACATTTATTAACTTAACTAACCACGCTTACTGGAACCTTAAGGGTGAAGGTGATTCTACAATCCTTGATCACTATTTCATTATCAATGCCGACTTGTTTACACCTATTGACAATGAATGGATACCTTCCGGGGAGTTGACATCGGTTATTGGAACACCCTTTGATTTTACCCAGGGAAAAATGATTGGGCTGGATATTGATAAGGATAATGAACAATTGAAAAACGGACTGGGTTATGATCACAATTGGGTTTTAAACAAGAAAAATGAAAAGGAATTATCATTTGCTGCAAAATTATGGGAAGAATCGTCAGGACGCATTATTGAAGTGCATACCACTGAACCCGGAATGCAATTCTATAGTGGAAATTTCATAGACGGTACGATAGTTGGAAAAGCAGGCAAACCATATAAATACCGTAGTGGATTAGCTTTTGAGACACAACATTTTCCTGATTCACCCAATCATGAGAATTTTCCAACTACTCTGCTTAAACCGGGTGAAATATATAATCAGGTTACCATACTGAAATTCAAAGTAATGGATGAGTAATCGCAAGTATGAAAATGATAATTCAATTCAGAACCTGCAAATTTAATGCCCGATTCAAATTACAAATACCCTAAACACCATGTTGCAGTTGACTGTATAGTCTTTGGTTATGAAAAAGATGCTCTGAAAATCCTGTTATCGCACAGAAGATTTGAACCATATAAAGATAAGTGGTCCTTGATGGGTGGTTGGTTGAAGGAAAAAGAAACTGTTGAGGAAGCTGCCAAACGGGTCGTCTTTCAAATATCAGGTTTAAAGGATATCTACCTGGAACAGGTATATGTATATTCCAATCCTCACAGAGATAGTGGTGGAAGAGTGATCAGTGTTGCCTTCTTTGCTATGATCAGAATCGATAAGCATGATAAAAATCTTGTAGAAAAATATGGAGCAAAGTGGTGGAAATTTAACAATAAACCCAATCTGGTATTCGATCATAACCAGATGGTAGAATATGCACATGAAAGACTAAAGTTAAAAGCAAATTATGAGCTAATCGGGAGAAATTTTCTTCCAGGAAAATTTACAATCCTTCAACTCAGAAAACTATATGAAGCCATTTTTCAGAGGCAGATAGATCCAGCCAATTTCAGGAAAAAAATACTTTCTTTAAAAGTGCTTGACCGATTGCAGGATAAAAACACTACAGATTCCAAAAAAGGGGCATATTACTATCGTTTTAAACAAGCTAAAAACAATGAAATAAACGATCGCATTATAAAAGGTTGAAATTAAGAATTCCCTGCCCCCTTAGAAACAACAGCAATACATAAAGCAATTTTGTATTGCTAATATTCAATATTTCTATGATTTTTCAATATATTGTATATTTGATTGTCTGACAAATGCTTGGTAAAGCAAAATCTCATGTTTGATAGTTTTAACATGTTTTCAATAATTTACTCACCAACCTAAATTATAGAAACCTTTGAAACGTTTATTACTTTTTATTTCATTTTTCATTTTTAGCATAAATAGCTATTCGCAATCCATTGAGCTTTCTGCAAATGGACTCCTGGGAGTAACATTTGTCGATGTTGAATCTGCACTTGATACCGAACTGGAAGATTGGAATACATTCAGTTACGGATTTTATGCTCAAGGCACATATGAATTCTGGGATGGGATATTTATAGGAGCTGAATTGGGGTATCATCGCTTATATTATTGGGAGGAGGCCTACCTGGCAGGAGGAATGTACAGAAATTATCGTTGGAACAATGCGGCTACAATCCATTTTGGTCCTGTAGTTGAAGCTAAATCTAATAACTTCTTTGGTTTGGCCGGACTTAATCTCAGAATTTTTACTGATGACTCTGGTGTAGCACCAGGTCTTATGTTTGCAGGTGGATATAAAATAAAAATCGGGGACATGTTTGCCATTCCCCTGGGTATTCGTACAGATATTGTTTTTGGATCAGGTGTACCGGTCGCTCTTAACCTGATGTTTGGTTTTAAATATACTATTAATTAGAGAAAAAATATAACTATTCTGAAAGCCTTTTCCAACTGTCTGTTCTAAAAGGTGAAGCAGGAAGACCTGCTTTATTATACAGGTTTGGCATGGCAATATCACTCCATCCAAATCGCACAGCAACTGGTTCTTTAACCATTTTTGAAGTAACAACTAATGAGTTTCCCACAATTTCGGCATCAGCAGGATGAAATACCTGGTCATTTCCTGCAATTTCAAAATCAGTTAATGCCCCATCTTTTGCGATTAATCCATCCTCAGCATATTTGAACCGTATAATTGCTTTATCGCCTTTTATTTCAATAGATTCATAAATTGGTCCTGAATAAACAAGGGAATCAAAACCATAATCCTTTGCTAAAGCCCATAAAGCAAGTCGCTCACCAACATCTTTCTTATTTCCGGGATGAATGGTTGCAAGACTACCTATATCTGTGGTTACAGCCATACCTGTGTTTGGAACACTCATTGTCAATAGCTGGGCTTCTCTCAGCTCTGCCCAGGAACTGGCAACATCCTCGTTATTCTCCCAGGAAGCAAGTTGTGTAAAATAAAAAGGAAAATCACCCTGCTCCCATTCACTTCTCCAACATTCAATCAGGGTTGGAAACAATGTTCTGTATTCATAACCCCTCCCGGCATTCGTCTCTCCCTGGTACCAAATAACACCCTTAAGCGTAAATGGCAATATAGGATTGATCATACCATTAAACAATAGCGTTGGTGTATTATTATTTATTGAAAGAGACAATTCAGGTCTTGCCTTAAAAGGATATTTTTTGCTGTAAAAATATAGTCTGGAGTCTAACAATTCAGCAACCGGCATATACTTCCACTCACCATTAAGAATCAAAGATTTACCAGATTTAGATTCAGATATCTTAATATCTGACGAGCCATAGATACCTCCTCCTGACATGTTATCAATAACATATACTGTTAACACATTCAAGCCGGGTGTCATTAATCCGGCTGGGATTTTATAAATTCTATCGGTACCCCAAAACCCTGTCAATAAGGTTTCTCCTATCTTCTTCCCATTTATATAAGTATCATCCATATCATCAATTGGTCCAAGTTCAAGAATTAAATCTTTTCCGGAAAGAGATGCCGGAAGAGTAAATTCTCTCCTGAAACAGACAATTCCATCAAAATTATCAAGGGTTGTACCGTACCAATACGATGGAACTTCCATTGCTGGCCAGGATGAATCATTAAAATTCAATTGTGTAAACTCCTTATTTACAAAATCCAAATCCTTATAAAAGTTTTCTGTATTTTCAACCCTGAGGGTATCCAACTGAGTCATCCACTGCAAAACAGAATCATACTGAATAATGGCCAGATTTAATTTATTCTCAATATCGGAATAGGAAGGGACTTTGCTTAAATGCTCTTTTGATACCCATGCTTCTGCTGATGAACCTCCCCAACTGCTATGAATCAATCCCACTGGAACTCCCAATTCCTTATGAATTTTTTTTCCAAAAAAATAAGCCGTTGCACTAAAATTAGTTACATTTTCAGGTGTACATTCACTCCAGTTGCCAACACAATTATCATCTCTCTCCATGGCTGTTTCTAAAGGCACTGTAAATAACCTAATATCTGGGTAATTAGCTGCTGCAATTTCAGCAGCAGAATTATCAATGGTATCACCAGGAGGCCATCCTGCCATAGGCATTTCCATATTTGACTGTCCGGATCCCAACCAAACTTCGCCCAAAAGAACATTTTGAACAACAATACTGGTATCTTTCGTCTGAAAAGCCAATTCATAAGGTCCTCCTGCATCAATTGTGGTAATTTTAATTTTCCAACTACCAGAATCATCCGATTTCACAGATTTTCGAATGCCCCATGAAGATGTTATCTCAACCTTGGTTTTTGGAGTGGTTTTGCCCCAAAGCACGACTTCAGAATTTCTTTGAAGTACCATTCCATCACTAATAATTGAAGGAAGTTCGAGAAAGTTAGAATCATTAGGAGAACAGCTAATCATAGTTAAAATTACGAAAAGAGATACAAAATTTTTCATCACAAAATTTTTGTTAAACACTGGTTTAAAATAAGAGTCAAATTAATTGCTAATAAAACCAATTGTTAAAATACAAATTATTCCTCAAATGGAATATTTATGCCATCTTTTTAATATGGCAAGGAATCATAATTTAACAATTTCATATTACGCATCAATTTAATAATCTTAAGTTTTAAAAAAAATAAATTATCTTCAATATAGAATTGAAATAGTCATGATTAAAAAAATTGAGAAACTTAAACGGAAACATAATTTCATATTAATACTTCTTGTAATTGTGGGGTATATCTGGATATTAGTTGATCAGTATTTCATTAGTAAATCAACCATAAGATTGGTTGTTTTTGGTATAGTTATTAGTATGTTATATTTAATTCTGTTTAACATAGTTAAACCTCAAAATCCCTATTGGTTAGCAAATAAGCTGGCATTAATTCTTACTCCTCTAATTATTTTGGAAGGTACTGTTGTACATTTGTTTATCAAAAATGATTTTACTTATCAGCAAAGTATACTCTGGCTTCTTGTAGGTATTACACCATACTTTTCATGCAAAGTATATAAAGAAATTCAGTCCAGAAAATCCGGAAATCAGGAAGTAGATTAAATGAAAAAGCATAGATTACCAATCAGTAATTTCTTTTATATAAGCTATCAACTCATTGGCATTGTATTTTTGTTGTTCAACTGAAGGATGCCAATCAGCTCCATAGCCAAATTCACCGGTTTGAGGTGAGAATTCAAAGAAATACAATTTTTCATCGCCTGAAACTTGTTTGGTGGAAACAACAGATGAAATCAGGCTTCTTGCCAGGCTCAATCCATTCTTAGGATATTCATCATTAAGCATAGGACCCAAAAGGCATACAATTATAGCCTCTGAATATTTCTCTCTTACTGCTTCAATAAATTCAGAATAAGAATTTTTAAAAAGTGCAGTATCCAAAGCTCCACTGTTGAAATCATTTGTTCCCAGGTTAATGAAAGCAATATCAGGTATATAATTCTTATGATCCCATAAAGGTTTCTCCTCATCAGGGAAAATTCTTGTCCATATTTCAGGTACTACGCTCCCAGGCTCTCCACCATAATTTTGGGCAATGCCTCTGCCAGAAAAGGCGACTGCAACGTATTCAGCATCAAAAGCTTCTGCTGTTAAAGCACCGTATGAAAGGGAAGCGTTTTCAGTTTCGCAGTCAAAGGGCATATTTTCGTTAGCCGCTTCAACTCCATAACCACAGGTAATAGAATTTCCTATAAATTCCATTTTTCTTCTTGTTTCAATTGGTGGCTTAACTAAAACAGCATCTTTATCCAGTTGAATTCCTGAAAACTCAACCTTTCCTACCAGCGATTCTGTTCTTTTTACAATCCTCGCAGTATGAACCGTATCCTTAAGGTCTTTTGTTAAAGGATACAATAAACTGGTATCATTTAGCTCAAGTATAAAGGGTTCGTTTTGATCGATGTAAACATTAAACATATTTCTTCTGGGTCTTCCTGTTGGTTCTATCCATCTGTCAGAATAATCTTTTAGATAAACACTTGCTGAAGTACCATCAAAGAGAAATTTGATGGAAACGGCAGGATAAGAAAATACGGGTTTTGTAGAATCTGAAAAATCAATACGCCCGGTATATTGGATAAAATGGTGATCAGCCCTGTAAAACCCTGAGTCGGGGGTTGACTGAATGCAACTACTAAAAACAATTGTTAATAGAAAAAGTAATAAAAATAATTTCTTCATAATTCAAATTTTAAAAAAGCAGTAAACCTATAAGCCAGATTCTGTTACCCGGCGAACCGGGTTTTCTGTCATTTCTCTGTGCGATCTACCCCTCAGCATTAGGCGGGCAGCCCTCATATGCTGATATACATGATCTTGCAACCCGCAAGGCAAACAGCTCGTAATGTCGCCATCACGACTGGTAGGCTCTTACCCCACCTTCTCACCCTTGCCTGCCGAAGCCTTTGCGAAGGAGGGCTTGCGCCAACCTCAGCACACTTCTTTGGGCGGTTATTTTCTTCTCTGCAACTGTACCTTCACAGATACCTCTTTTTCAAGAGTGCGGTGCCCTGTGTTGTCCGGACTTTCCTCCCCGAAATAATCGAGGCGACAGAACGGTTTACTGCTATTTATTTTAATATATTAGTTACTATACTCTTAATTTAAAATGACTACGCTAGAAACCTACCATAGTTATTAATTGATTAACTGATGAGTTGATTAATCGATGAAATGAAGTTAATTAATTGGTGTAAAATGCTTTTATTTACCCTCACTTAATCTGTTCATCAGTTAATCAATTCTTCTTTTAAGCTTAAATTCTCTCTCTACACAACTCATTTCTCAAAACTTCTAACTACTAACTACTAACTACTTAAGATAAACCATCGTAGCTCCATACCCATACTCTTTAAAAGACGCATCCTGACTTTTTAAATCCGGATACTCTTTCCCAAGTTTTTTACTTATTTCATGTTTTAACACCCCATTCCCTACACCGTGAATAAAAACAATCTTCTGGGCTTTGGATCTTATAGCTGTCTCCAATGCAATTTCAAACCTGGAAAGCTGAATATTTAGGATTTCTCCATTCGATAAATCTGCATGATTATCCACCAACTCCTCGATATGCAAATCTATCTCTTCTATACTAAAATTCTTTGGAACCTTCTTAAATTGTTTCTTCTCAGTCTCTTCCTTATCTGCCACTATAACAGACCAATCGCTATCCTTCAGCTCATTAATGGCCTCTTCCATCTTTGCCTCTTCAGCCTTCTTAAACATGTATGCTTTTTGATGAAAATAGTCATTTTCCCGAAAGTATTGATTTTTGTAAAAACTAATATTCTCAATACTAAATACCATATCAACCGGCTCAATTGTCTTGAAAAGGCCATGTTTATAAAATACTCCCTGAATTCGGAATTCCTTGATCTTACTCAAATCCGTTTGACTGTATCTGGCAAGCTCAAGTTTTGTGTCAGGTTCAATAATTCCGGTAGTTATATGACTTGAAACACCACTATCTTTCAGACTTGCAGTGTAGTTAAAATAGTAATTGCTGTCGTTAATTGCATAAAGTCCAAAATCACTTACATGTAAGATCTGATCATTCTCGGGTACAAGTGCCAGCAGAAATTCACCGGCAAAAGCATGAAATTTCTTCTGTTCGAACGATAGCTGCGAAGATTCTTTTTCAGAATCAGAAACAGTTGGATTTGATTCTCTTTCAAGCTCTTCACCATCATAAGAAACTGTCTCATCAATAATCAGATCAGTTACCAGCATAGGCATATCAAATCCATCTGATGTTTCAACAAGAGCTATTTTATCATCAGAAAATTCTTTCACAATACCACCCCCAGTGGTATTTAAAAATTTAACTCTGCTTCCTATTCTGATATTCATATAAAGTTTATTTCGATGCAAAATTAGCTATTTTTGGCGCAAATATGCGCTTGTTACAATGTCTGTTGAGAAAATAGCAATAAATGATTATGACTATGCCCTTCCAGAGGAAAGGATTGCAAAATACCCGCTTCCAAAAAGAGATGAATCAAAACTACTGATTTATAAAAATAATGGCATTGATGAATCAATATTCAGGAACCTTCCGGAATTCATTCCCCCTGAGAGTCAGCTTTATGTTAACGATACCCGCGTTATTCATGCACGCCTCAAATTTAAAAAGTTAACAGGTGCTAAAATTGAATTGTTTTGCCTTACTCCTTTTGAACCTGTAGATTATCAAATCTCTTTTTCCCAAACAAAAACTTGTACCTGGATCTGTATGGTAGGAAATTTAAAAAAATGGAAGAACGAGATACTTCAACTTGATTTTGTATCCAATTCAGTTAAATATTCATTAAAGGCTGAAAAAGTTGATTTAGCAGGAGGTCATGCTATTGTCAGATTCAAGTGGGATGGAGATTTGTCATTTGGAGAAGTTCTTGATTCTCTTGGCAAGATCCCTATACCCCCCTACCTGAATCGAGAATCTGAGACAATTGACGATAGCCGCTATCAAACAATCTACTCCGATATTAAAGGCTCAGTAGCAGCTCCAACAGCTGGCTTACATATCACTCAAGATGTAATTTCAAAACTTAAAAAGAAGAACATCGTTCCGCAAACCATCACCTTGCATGTGGGTGCCGGAACCTTTCAGCCTGTAAAAACAGACAATGCATTAAAACATGCGATGCATAGTGAAGTGTTTTCTGTATCAATGCAAACATTAACAAATCTTGCAGAATCAAATACACCGGTAATTGCCACAGGAACAACTACACTTAGAACTCTGGAAAGCCTCTATTGGCTGGGAGTGAAAAGTATTGAAGCTCAGAAATTATGTTTCAAACTAGAACAGTGGGATCATAAAACATTACCGGATAATCTCTCTTCAAAAGAGGTTTTTAAAAAACTTGTAGAAATTCTAAAGCAAGAAAACATAAAAAACTTCAATGCTGAAACTGCTATAATGATAGTTCCATCATATAATTTTAAGCTTGTAGATGGATTGATCACAAATTTCCATCAACCTTCCAGCACCTTATTATTACTTGTTGCAGCATTTATTGGAGACAATTGGAAAGATGTCTATGATTATGCCATGAAAAATAATTTCCGTTTTCTTAGTTATGGCGACAGTTCCATTCTGTGGAGAAGATGATCTATTTATCATACAACCCGAATATCTTCAGAACATCATCAAGGCAATGTCCACATCCTGTTCCAATAAAAGTTTCGTCCTGAAATTCATCAAAACTTGAATAACTATTTTCAGTGATCATTTCCTTAATTTCATCTTCGGAATGACCTATACAAGTACACAACATAGGAGAAATGTATTACTATTGAAAATAACACAGGAAAAGCAAAATTGATCAATAATCAGATAAGATTTCTTTGATTTTTTTAGTGAACTGAATAATATCTTCTTCGGTTGTATCAAACGAAGTCATCCACCTCACCTCTCCTGTTTCCTCGTTCCAGGGGTAAAAAAAGAATTCCTTTTGAAGCCTGGGAATGGCAGGTTTTGGGATTATTGCAAATACACCATTGGCTTCAACTTTTTGAGTGATTTCGACTCCTGGAATATCCTTAACTGCATAGAAAAGTTTTTGAGCCATAACATTTGCATTCTTAGCATTTCTCTCCCAAAGATTGTCTTCCAGCAGAGCAATGAATTGGGCAGCAATAAACCTCATTTTAGAGGACAATTGCATTCCTTGTTTTCGTATGTATTTAAATTCTTCTGAAAGCTCTTTCCTGAAAAATATAACAGACTCAGCAGCCATTAATCCGTTTTTAGTACCGCCGAATGAAAGTACATCCACTCCTGCATCTGAAGTGATCTCTTTGAACCCGACACCCAATGAAACTACGGCATTGGACAGCCTGGCACCATCCATATGCAATAACAATCCATAACTGTGGGCATAATCTGCCAACATCTCTATTTCTTTGACTGTATATGCTGTTCCCATCTCAGAAACCTGGGAGATGGAAATAATTCCGGGTTGAGAATGATGTTCAAAATTAAAGCCTACCATATGTTTCTCAAGCATTTCAGGATTTAATTTTCCGTTTGGTGTTGGAATCGGAATTAGTTTGCATCCGGCAAATCTCTCGACAGCCCCACACTCATCAACCTGTATATGTGAGCTTTCTGCACAAAATACCGAATGAAAAGGACGAATGGAAGTTGCAATTCCAAGAACATTTGCCCCTGTTCCGGTAAAAACGAAATAGGGTTCTGAATTTGCCCCGAAGTGATTTCTAATCAATTCTACAGCTTTTGCAGTATATTGATCATCACCATATCCAATGGCATGCCCTGAATTTACATTTTTAATTTTTTTTAACACTTCAGGCGAAATGCCTGAATTGTTGTCACTTGCAAAGCCTTTTGTGCTTCCGGATTCGTTTAGGATCACATTCATAAAAAACTAAAAATAAATCAAACTGTTATATAATGTAAAGTAAACAGAAATTCTTTTAATGCAAATGAGGTTTAGATTCAAAATAGCAATTCTTCTACTATTTATTTCTCTGCAAGTTATTAATGCTAGAGATAAGCAAAGTATACATGTTCTTAATTTCGATGAATTCGAACCTTATTTGCATTTTGACAACGATACTACCTATGTGATCAACTTTTGGGCTACATGGTGCGTTCCATGTGTAAAAGAACTGCCTGAATTCGAAAAATTTCACAAGGAAAGTGTTAACAAGAAAATTAAAGTAATACTCGTCAGCCTCGATTCACCTTCAAGAATTGAGAGTAGCCTTCTTCCTTTTTTAGATAAAAAGAACATAAGTGCTAAAGTTTTACTGCTTAATGATCCAAATCAAAATGTTTGGATAGATAAAGTTGATCCTGCATGGTCCGGTTCTTTACCTGCAACAATGATATATAGCGGTTCTGGAAAGAAATTTTTTGAAATGGAACTGGATTATGATTTTATAAACAAAACTGTTATTGAATTGTCAAATCTATAAATCTTTAAAACTATGAGAACAATATTTTCACTATTTCTTATTATGAACGTTTCCCTGCTACTTGCAGGTGAAGGTTATGCTGTGGGTGATAAAGCATCAGATTTCTCCCTGAAGAATGTTGATGGCAGCACGGTAAGTCTGTCTGATTACTCTAAAGCAAAGGGGGTTGTTGTTGTATTTACATGCAATCATTGTCCCTTTGCTGTTGCTTACCAGGACAGGTTAATAGCTATTGATAAAAAATACAAGGAGAAGGGTTATCCTGTAATTGCCATCAATCCAAACGATCCGGAAATAGTACCCGGAGACTCCTACAAAGAAATGCAGAAGAGAGCTAAAGAAAAGAGTTACTCATTTCCTTACCTGTTTGATGAAAAACAAGAGGTTTTCAAACAATATGGAGCAACCCGAACACCTCATGTATTTCTGCTTCAGAAGAATTCAACCGGTGAGCCTATTGTAAAGTACATCGGTACCATTGATGACAATTACGAAGATGCTGATGCTGTTACGCAAACTTATTTGACCGATGCATTGGATGCACTAATTGCAGGAAAGAATCCAGATCCTAACTTTACCAAAGCCATTGGATGTACTATCAAGGTGAAAAAATAAAACAACTAGATAAATTAGATTAATTTCTTACCGCAAAGGTCGCAAAGTATGCGCAGAGCACGCAAATAATCTGATATTCAATGAGAATCTCTTTGCGTGCTTTGCGCATACTTTGCGTACTTGGCGGTTATTTTGAAATTATACAAGCAAAAATTGATTGCCTGTTTATTGTTTCTTATTTTCCTCTACCTCGAATTTTAAAGCAATAGAATTGATACAATACCTCAGGTTTGTTGGTTTAGGTCCATCAGGGAAAACATGTCCCAGATGACCGCCACAATTTGCACAGCGCACTTCTGTTCGCACCATACCCAGACTAGTATCTTCAATTAATACAACATTGCTGTCGGAAATGATATCGTAAAAACTTGGCCATCCTGATCCTGATGAGTATTTCGTCTTTGAATCAAACAATTCAAATCCGCAAGCTGCACATAAATAGGTTCCCTTCTCAAAGAAATTGTAATATTTGCCAGTACCAGGAGCTTCTGTGCCACATTGTCGCAATATTTTGTATTCATCAGGATTTAATTCATTTTTCCAGTCATTTTCACTCTTTTCTACTTTATACATAGTATTGTTTTTTGCAGTTTTATCTTCTTCTTGTCCGCTTGAGCTACAGCTTACAGATACAATTGCCATTAAAACTATCAGGTCTGTTATTTTCATATGCATGTATTTATATTGATAAACAAAATAGAAACAAAATTGTTGATATTCAATGCTTTTAATAGGGCAATGAGCTAAAAAAAACATGTATATAATGTCTGTTTCTATCGAATTTGTCCTTTCATCAACAAAAATTAGTTATTAACAACAGAAAACAGTTATGTTGAAAAAATATCGCTTTGGTATGTTGAAAATAAGCTAATTTTGGGGGCAAGAATGGGGGATATCTTTTCAATGCGTTTACTGTAAGAAACTGACAATTAAGCAAAATTTAACATAATTTGGGTTAGAATTGACATTTGGCGCGGAAATTGTTTAGACCTTGCCAATTTATTTGTTTAAAATGCGTGTGAATCGAACAAATAAGAAGATTTAAGATTGAATTGAATATTTATTGATTAAACAATAATCAGTAAATATTGTTTTTTAGCATTTAAGACTTACATATGAGACCAAAAGTATTTTTAACCATAGGACTCTTTTTATTATTTTTTCTGGGAGAAATTGCCATTACATTTTCTTTTAAGATGGATAGTGATAAGACTTATGCAAAACCTGGCACCATTCCTTTGTCATATAAAATAAGCAATTCATATTCTAATTTACCTGAAACTCATAGCATTGATAGTATTTTCAATGCATTTATGGTAAAACATGACATTGTTGGTGCCTCATTGGCAATCACCAATGGTGGTAAACTTGTTTACTCGAAGGGATTTGGAATGGCCGATAAAGACATGGCAGATTCAATAACTCCCCGTAATTTGTTCAGAATTGCAAGTGTTTCTAAACTTATTACGGCTGTAGCAATTATGAAGCTTGTTGATGACGAAAAACTTGATGTAAATGCAAAAGTATTTGGCAAAGATGGAATATTAAATGATCCTGAATATCTGAACTATAAGGACAAACGATATGAGCAGATTACTGTTCACAATTTGCTAAATCATACAGCAGGGTGGAATGGCAAAAGGGCCGATCCGGTTTTTAATTCGCTATATGTTGCACAGGTAATGGATGTTGAACCACCGGCTGAGATGCCTGTGATAATAGAGTATGCTTTAAACAAAGATCTGGATTATACACCGGGAAAAAAATACTCTTATTCCAATTTAGGTTATTCTATCCTTGGTGAAATTATTGAAAAAGTAACAGGAATGGGCTACGAAGAATATGTGCAATTTGCTATTCTTCATCCCCTGGGAATATATGATATGCACATAGGAAGATCTTTCTACGATGAAAAATTTCCATACGAGGTACGCTACTACGATTTTGCAGGTAGCTCTTTAATATGGTCTTATGATGGATCTGGTGACTTATTGCCGATTGAATACGGTGGAAATAACATGGAACTATTAGGTGCAGCTGGTGGATGGGTTGCTTCAGCTCCTGAACTTGCAAAACTGATAGTAGCCATTGACGGATTTGACAGCAGGCCTGATATTTTATCAAAAAAGAGTATTGAATACATGACAATGGCAAAAGAACATACACATAAGCTGATAGGTTGGCGTGGATCTGATGGATACGGAACATGGTGGAGAACAGGTACGCTTTCAGGAACTACAGCCCTGGTCATGCGGCATGGCAATGGAATTAACTGGGTTGTACTTATGAATACTACCCCAAAGAAACGCTCAAGAATTCATAATGAGCTTTCACAAACAATGTTCAGAGCACTCAGAAGTGTTGATGAATGGGCTGATTATGATTTGTTTCATTCAGAAACTTTCGCATCAACACCATCAACAGACTTTTACGAATAGAAGAAATCCCATTTAAACAGGAATGAAAAACCTGCAACAACCCAGTTGCAGGTTTTTTTATACCTTAATGTTAGAAACTCATTGTTCATTAATGGCAAGCCTTTTTTATCTTTACTCTGGAAAGCCATGATGCATGCTAAAGAAACCCTACATAGTCTGCTTCCTATTTGTATTCTTCATTCTGCAGTTGAATGCCCAGATCATTCCTTTTGATAATTATACAGTTACAAATATAAACGGTCTTCCTTCAAATTATATTTTTGATATTGAGCAGGATCATCTTGGCTATCTTTGGCTTGCCACACAAAATGGTGCTGTAAAATTTGATGGGTACAATTTTACATCCTATACCATAGATGATGGTATGCCTGCTAATTGTGTTATAGACATTCTTATTGATAGTAAGAAAAAAATTTGGTTTGCGACAGAAAGTGGTGGTCTGGCGTGTCTGAATAATAATAATAAAATCAATGTATTGAATGAAGCCTCTGGTCTGGTATCCGGTTATTCCCTAAAAGTTTTTGAAGATAAAAAAGGAAACATATGGTATATTTCAGACCAAGGTTTTTCAGTAATTCAAACAGATACCATACTGAGCTTTGATCAAAGTAACAGCCCAATTATAAGCCAAATTCTCTGTGCTTATCTCGCAATCGATGGTACTATTTGGCTTACAACTATTGAAGGCATTTATTTTTTCGATAAGGAGTTACATACATACATAAATGATGAATTAGACAATCTTATTGTCAGAGACATAATAGAAGACAAACCGGGTTCCTTCTGGTTTGCAAGCCAGGAAAGGGGGGTACTTCATTTTGAAAATAATATACTAATAAAGGAATTCAACAGTTCTCATGGATTTAAAAGTGATGTTTCTTTTGCTCTGCAAACTACCGGACCTGATCAGATACTGGTCGGAACATCATTCCCAGGCGGTTTCTATTACATTGAAAATGATGAAATACAAAAGAACTGGTCCAAGGGACTACAAGAATTTATTATCTGGCAAATTCTTGTTGATGAAAGAAACAGAATCTGGTTGCGCACCAATGTGAATGGCATTGTTCTAATCGAAAATGAGAAATTACAGACTATTCGTGAAAAAAATAACCTGGTTGATAATCAACCTATGAAAATTTTTGAAGATGACAATGGAAATATCTGGATTCCAACCAAGAATGGAATATCAAAATACGGTAAAATTATTTTTCATATTTACAAAGAGGGATTTATCGATAAAGAAGAAAATATAATAAGCATTGGAGCTTATAAGAATGTTATATATGCTGGCACAGACAAAGGATTAAATATTATTAAAAATAATGAATTAAAAGGAGGGTACGATATTAGTAATATTTACGAAGAGCCATATATTTATACAACTGTTCCATCAATATTGCCTCTCAGTGAAAAAGAAATCTGGTTGGGTACATATAATGGACTTACCCGATTTGATGGAAAATCCTTTTTCAGCTATTTTGATCCTGTATTTGTAGCGAATGATTATCCTTACCCGGCGTGGGATATTAAAGAATTAAACAACGATTTATACTGTGCTTCTGAAAAAGGCTTAATCAGATATGACAGAAATAAATACCATTTGCTGAAAAAAACAGATGGATTGGCTGATGATCATATCTGGAGTATTGAAATCGACAGCAATCAGAATATCTGGTGTGCTACAGTAAACGGCTTATCCATATATGATGGCCAAATCTTCCATAATTACGATACTTCAAACGGATTACCAATAAATTTATGCCACGATATTGCCTTTGATCGGAATGGATTTGCCTGGCTGGCAACTGATAAAGGCATATCAAGAATTAAAGTGAATTTAGATTGGAGCATAGATTGCAGAAATATTGGTTTGAAAGATGGATTGTATTCAGAAAATGTACAATTAATTACAGTAGACAGGAAGGGTTATGTATGGGCAGGCCATAACAAAGGTTTGAACAGGATTGATCCAAAAGATTTTTCAATAATACAATACGGACCTAAGGAAGGCTTTCTCCCCATAGAAAACTCCCTTGGAGCTGTAGTTCAAACAGATAATAATGATATATGGTTTGGCACTCAATCGGGTGTTGTAAGGTATATTCCACAAAATGATGTAATAAGAGAGGATCCTCCAAAAGTTTATATAACTAAAGTAAGTTTATTCAATGATAGCACTCCCCTTATTCAATATGCGAATGGCATTGACAGTATTTCACAATTGCCAAAAAATCTTGAATTAAAATACAACAAGAACAATCTTGTTTTTAGCTATGTAGGATTGCATTATACCATTGTTGAAAAGAACAAGTACAAATACAAACTGGAAGGTTATGATAATTATTGGTCTGAAGCAACTACTGAAATTCAAACCTTTCCTTATCAGAAGATCCCTCCCGGAAAATATACATTTAAAGTGAAAGCTTCCAATTGCGATGGAATTTGGAACAGGGAACCTGCCTCTTTTAGTTTTGAAATTAAACCTCCTTTTTATAATACCTGGTGGTTTTATACAATCGAAGTTCTTGCTGGTATAGCATTATTAATTCTTGTTATTCGCTACCGTGAAAGAAAACTTCGCCATGACAGAGAAATGTTGGCTCAAAAGGTAAAAGAAAGAACCATTGAGGTGGAAACCCAGAGAGATCAGCTAGCTCAACAGAAAAAAGAAATCACCGATAGCATTGTGTATGCTGAAAGAATACAATCTGCCGTATTGCCCAATAAAGAATATGTTGATAATCTTTTAAAAAACTACTTCATCCTCTATAAACCCCGTGACATTGTAAGTGGCGACTTTTACTGGATTGATGGCAACGAAAGCAAAGTTATTGTTATAGCTGCAGATTGCACCGGACATGGTGTTCCCGGTGCCTTAATGAGCATGCTTGGTATTTCTATATTGAATGAAGTCGCGAATCCTTCAATTGCAAACGATGCAGGCAAAATTCTGGATACTTTAAGAAAACATTTAACTACCACATTGTGGCAGACCGGGAAAGATGAAGACACGAGAGACGGAATGGACCTGTCAATGTGCATCATTGATTTTAAAAAGAAAGAATTGCAGTTTGCCGGGGCTTATAATCCACTGATCCTCATAAGAAAAAGTGAATTGGTAATATACAAGGGCGATCGGATGCCTGTAGGTTACCATGATGCAAAAATGTCTGAATTTACAAGTCATTCCATTCAACTGATCAAAGGCGACTGTTTGTATTTGTTTTCCGATGGTTATGCCGATCAATTTGGGGGTGCTGATGGCAAGAAATTCAAATCTTCGAATTTCCGGGAATTATTACTGGAAATCAGTAATTTGCCTATGGAAAAACAAAAAGTCAAGTTAAATGAAACAATTGAAGCCTGGATGGGTATAAATGAACAGGTAGATGATATACTTGTAATAGGAATAAGAGTATAATCATCAACAAGTAAATATATTTTAAGTCATTCTTTGCCAGTTATTTAGTATGTAAACATTAATTTTATACAGGTAAATAGTAAATAGTAAGATCATGAAAACAAAAAAAACCTTAATTCAATCCTTAGTGATTATTCTTCTTGTTTTGTTTTCGAATATATCGGTATACTCACAACAATCAGACTGGATATGGAAATATGCAAAATCTGCAACCGATGGTGAGATAACAAAAATGATTTCGGATTCTGTCGGAAACATATATGTCACGGGCAAGTTCTATAGAAACGAATTTAGTTATCAGGGCAAAATTGTACAGGGAATGACAGGAAGTGGAGAGAGCAATGTTTTCCTTATGAAAATAGCGCCTACAGGCAGGCTAAACTGGTTACATTCTGTCAGAAGTTTAAATCCGGCAGTAAATGTTTCACCACTGGATATTAAGGTTAATCAAAGAGGAGACATAGTTGCTCTGTTTGAGATTGATGCTGCCACTGATTATCAACTGGGAGGCATTATGGGGCAAACCATTGGTGATAACAAGCATACATTAATTACCAAAATATCGAAAACCGGCTTTATTTCCTATGTGCATGAACTTACTGTGGGCTATGATTCCATCCCGAAAATTTATCCTCCGGCATTGTTTATCGATGAAGAAGGTATCACATATCTCGCTGGTTCATTTGAGGGAGATGATCTTCAAATTAATGGAAATGGGGTATCCGGTACACGTTCAGATGCCATGTTATTTATAGCCAGAATACTTTCCGACGGAACAGTAGACTGGATACACAACTGCCCTGTAACCGGCGATAATGGCAATATCTATGTGACAAGTATGGCAAACAGCAATGCAGAACATTTCTTTATTGGAGGTATTATTAGTGGAGCTCGTTCCTTCTATTTCGGATCCGATTCGGTTTCCGCAGTATCCAACGAAGATGCTTTTCTTGCTATGTATACAAAAGATGGCGTATCTCATTGGAGTAAAAGAATTTATGGCGAATCATCAGAATATATTGATAATTTAAGTACAGCAAAAAACGGCGACGTATTTGTTTCAGGGGCATTTAATAGTAGTAGTATGATGATTGAGGGAATTGATCATTCAAGTGCCGGTGGCAATTTTGATGTGTTCATTGCCAGGTACAGGTCTGATGGTACATTTGTTAAATCAACAAGCATTACCAGCCAAATGGCAAGTTTCGATCCCAATACATCCGATCTGAATATTGGCATTGACCTGGAAGATAACCTGCTTATCTGTTCTGAATTTTATGGTACTTCGGTTTTCAATGTTCCTTATCAGTTGGTTAATACCATGTCCTCAACAAGTGATATACTCATGGCAAAACTTGACGGTACAAGTCTCGATCCGTTATGGACCAAACAGGGTGCAGGTTCGGGTTATAACAACCTTGAAGGTGCTGACTTCAATACGAACGGTGATATGTATTTTACAGGTACTTCCTACAGCAAACTGACTATTGATACCGAAACTGTTGATGAAAACCTGACAGATGGTTGTCCGTATGTTACAAAAATATCCGGGGACGGAACTCTTAACTATTTGTATTGGCAAAGCAATAATGGAGGTAACTTTGTAACAGCAAAAAAAGTTGCCTGTGATAAATTTGGAAATACCTATGTCGCCGGAAATTTTCACGGACCCAGCACAGTTCTGGATGATATCGGACTTGTTCAAGCTAGTGATTCCGGAATGTTTATTGCACGATACAGCAGAGTTCGAGATGTCAGTGGAAATGTATTCGACGATGCTGGAAATCCTATATTACAAGGGTATGTTAAAATTTACGGCTTTACATATTTTCAGAGATCTCCATTGAATGATTCTGTATATCTGGATGCGGAAGGTGCATATTTATTTAAGGATGTTCCTTTTGGCAATTACATACTGGTTGCCATTCCGGGAGTTGAAAATAGAGCTGACTTTGTTCAAACTTACTATCCCTCATTTGAATATTGGGAATTTGCTCAGGAAGTTATTGTAAACTCTAGCTCTATTACTTCCGGACTGGATATTGATATGAAATCAGTTACTCAGTTCACTGGTCATACTTTGTTCCAGGGAAATGTTCAGGAGGAAGAAAGCGAAGATCTGAAATCAACATTTTACAATAAAGCCAAACCAAACAGGCAGGCAACTGTAGTAATGGCAGGCCAAAAAGCTCAAAAAAGTACCTACGAAATTGTTGCTACTGCAGAGACAGATGCACTGGGTAATTTTGAATTTTATGATATTGAAGATGGATCTTATTACTTATGGACAGATATACCCGGATTGCCGGTTGAAGGAGTCTATTTGGTTGAGGTCGCGGGACATCAATTTGTTAGTTCTCTTGATTACCTGGTAACAGAAGAAAAAGTTGTAGCAAGCGGATTGCCTATTTATAGCGGAATTAATTCCATTACTGAGAATTCAGACATTTCTATTTATCCAATACCAGCAAGAGATGTACTGTTTATTGAATTGAAAAATTCGGTAGTAGGTATTTGCGATTTGTATGATGCACAGGGAAGACTGCTGAAACATGTGAAACTAACATCAGAAATAGAAGCCTTGAACATCTCAGAATACCCTGCAGGAAACTACTTTGTAAGAATTATTACCGACAATGGTATTGATTTCGGAAAGATAAATTTTATCCGATAGTATTCAGAAAAATAACAAATTAAAACCGGGATAGTAGAGCATCCCGGTTTTTTGTTATAAATATATCTTAACTCATCCAATTGAATACCCTGACAGGGTGGGTAAACGGTAATATTATGTTGGAACTAATAAGTTATGTTAGCAATAAAACTCACCCTGTCAGGTAGGCCGTTCAAAGTCATCTCAAACTTCTCTCTCAATATTTTACAGAAAAATCATATAACAGTATGATTTTTAAGGTTTAAAGATTTTAATTGTAGAAGAAAAAATGGTTTTATATTTGATCTTCCAAATTAGTAATTGCATATTGCTTATTATCAATTATATAATATCTGTGAGATAGGTGATTTTGGAAGAACTTTATTAATCATTTTGAACACACTACCTGTCAGGGTTGAGACCTGTAATCTTAATTAATTTAGAAATACTCTTGTATTCAAAAATTTAAGTACTATTCCTGAACTAATACAAAAAAAATAAACATATCTTAAATCCATTTGTTAAAATAAAAAAACAAACTAAAAAAATACAATACAACAGCAAGTAACATGCGCAAGAATTCGCATAAGTTTAATTTAGATCTGTATTAGATTGATCTGTAATTCTTATCTTTGCGCTCTGATTGATATGAATTTGAATTGATCATTTATGGCAACATTTGATATTATTATGCCCAAAATGGGCGAAAGTGTTCAGGAAGCTACAATTACCAAATGGTTTAAGAAAGTTGGCGATACTATTGAGGAAGAAGATGTTCTTTTGGAAATAGCAACAGATAAGGTAGATTCTGAAATCCCCTCTCCTGTTGACGGAGTAATTACCAAAGTATTGTTTGAAGAAAATGCTGTAGTCGCCGTTGGAGAAGTAATCGCTGTAATTGATTTGGATGGAGATGCACCGCCTGCAGAAGAAGCAAAAAAAGAAATTAAGGAAGACAAATCAGAAGTAAAAAAAGAAGCTCAAAAGGAAGATAAGAAAGTTGACAGTACAAAAACAGATTATACAAAATCTGAAAAATTTCTTTCTCCTCTTGTTAAAAACATAGCCAAATCAGAAAGTTTATCTATTGATGAGTTGGAATCAATAAGCGGCACAGGGCATAATGGCCGGATCCGTAAACAGGATGTGCTCCAATACCTGAAGACAAGAACCTCTCAGCCTGCTGCTCAAAAACCAACTGGCGGTCAGGCAACTCAAAGACCTCACATACCTGTTACCATTAATGAAGGAGATGAGATTGTACAAATGGACCGCTTACGCAAGCTAATTGCCGATAATATGGTCCTGTCAAAGCAAATATCTCCTCATGTTACCAACTTCATCGAAACCGATGTTACCAACCTGGTAATATGGAGAAACAAGGTTAAAGGAGAATTCGAAAAAAGAGAGAAGCAAAAACTCACCTTTATGCCTTTGTTTATAGAAGCTGTTGCAAAAGCTCTGAAAGAATTCCCGGGTGTAAATGCTTCTGTTGATGAATACAATATTATATTAAGAAAAAACGTAAACATAGGCATTGCTGTTGCACTGCCATCCGGCAATCTCATTGTACCCGTAATTAAGAATTCTGATCAAAAATCACTTATTGGCCTTACATCCGATTTAAACACTCTTGCGCAAAATGCAAGAAATAACAAACTAAGTCCCGATGATATTCAGGGTGGAACATTTACTATTTCAAACTTCGGATCGTTTAAAAACTTAAGTGGTACTCCTATTATCAATCAGCCCCAGGTAGCAATTCTTGCTACCGGCACCATTGAAAAAAAGCCGGCAGTATTGGAAACACCTTCAGGAGATGTGATTGCAATCCGTCACAAAATGATACTTGCTCTCACTTACGACCACAGAGCTGTAGACGGGGCACTTGCAGGGGCATTTCTAAAATTTTTATCTGATCACCTTGAAAATTCTGATGTGAACAGATCTGTTTAATTTAAATTTATTTCGATGGCATTTACCGAAATCCCGGTTAAGAAAATACACAATATTAAGACTACCGATAAAAAGACCTTGCAGAATTGGTTCCATTTGCTAGTGCTTGGACGTATTCTGGATGATAGGGCGCCAAATTATCTGAAACAGGCTATAGGTTGGTCATATCACGCACCTTACGCCGGCCATGATGGCATACAACTTGCTATCGGACAGGTTTTCGATAGAAAAACCGATCACCTATTCCCCTACTATCGCGATATGATGACAGCCATTTCAGCAGGGCTAACAGCCGAAGAAATCATTTACAACGGAATATCAAAAGATGTGGATGTGGCTGGTGGCGGAAGACATATGTCAAACCACTTTGCAAAACCTGAATGGAATGTACACAATGTTTCATCTTCAACCGGAAATCATACCCTACACGCTACCGGAACAGGAAGAGCCATCAAAACATACAAACACAAGGGAATAGTAATCAGTTCACAGGGCGAATCTTCTGTTTCTGAAGGCTACGTATATGAAGCCATTAATGGGGCTTCAAATGAGCAATTGCCTGTAGTATTTGTATTCCAGGACAATGGATATGGAATATCTGTTCCAAAGAAAGACCAGACTGCAAACAGGAAAGTAGCAAATAATTTTGCCGGCTTTAAAAATTTGCGCATCATCCATTGCAATGGAAAAGATGTATTCGACTCAATAAATGCCATGAGTGAAGCAAAAGCCTGGGCTATGAAAAACTCTATGCCGGTTATTGTTCAGGCCAATTGCGTGCGTATTCATTCCCATTCGAATTCTGACAGACATGAATTGTACAGGAACGATTTTGAATTGAACTACGTCAATGAATACGATCCGCTGGCAAAATACCGTCGTATGCTTCTTCGCTATAAAAGATTTACTGAAGAAGAACTTGTTGCTATTGAAGCCAAGGCAAAAGATGAAGTAAAGGCAGCACATAAAAAAGCATTGGCTGCACCTGATCCATCTCCCGAATCTATTTTTGATTTTGTAATAGGACCCGAATACAAATCTGAAAAATACCCTGATGGCTTACACAATGAAGAAGGCCCAAAGAAAAAACTAATCGAAGCCATCAATGAAACTTTAAAGGCAGAATTCAGATTCAATCCTGATACATACATTTGGGGACAGGATATCGCAAACAAGGAAAAAGGAGGGATCTTTAATGTTACCAAAGGCATGCAGCAGGAATTTGGTATCGAAAGAGTTTTCAATGCTCCTATTGCTGAAGATTTTATCGTGGGCACTGCAAATGGCATGTCGAGATTTGATAAGAAAATCAGGATTGTTGTTGAAGGTGCTGAATTTGCTGATTATTTCTGGCCAGCCATGGAGCAATTTGTAGAAACATCGCATGAATACTGGCGTTCAAAAGGTAAATTCTCACCTAATATTACAGTCAGACTGGCATCCGGAGGATATATTGGAGGTGGTTTATATCACTCACAAAACATTGAAGGTAGCTTGACCACATTTCCTGGCACCCGGGTGGTTTACCCCTCTTATGCCGATGATGCAGCAGGATTGTTACGTACCTGTATGCGATCAGAAGGAATGAGTGTTTTCCTGGAACCAAAATTTTTATACAATGCTCCTATTGCAGCCGTACCTGTGCCCGAGGATTTTGAAGTTCCATTTGGGAAAGCCAGAATTCGCAGAGAAGGCAAAGACCTTTCATTGATTACCTACGGCAACACAACGCATATGTGCCTGCAGGTTGCGGAAATGCTTGAAAAGGAAATTGGAGCAGACGTAGAAGTTCTTGATTTGCGCTCACTGCTTCCACTTGATATTGATGCAATCATTGAATCAGTAAAGAAAACCGGAAAAGTTCTGGTTGTGCATGAAGACAAAGTTTTTAGTGGTTTTGGGGCAGAAATTGCTGCAACAATAACCGATAAGGCTTTTGAACACCTTGATGGCCCTGTTCGTCGCCTGGGATCAACTTTCACTCCTGTAGGGTTTAATCCTATCCTTGAAAAGGCCATACTCCCTAATACTGAAAAAATATTGTTGGCAGTAAAAGAACTATTAAACTATTAATCTCTATTTGAATCAGAAATGAAAAAAACTGGCTTATTCTATAGTTTTAATACAAAAAAAACATCCCAAACTGCCAAGAGGATTATTGAAAATCTTGGCAAAGAAAATGTTGAAGAAATCAATGTTGAATTGATTACAGAAGATCAATTCACGAAATACGAAAATATGATTCTGGGTGTTCCAACATGGTTTGACGGGGAGTTACCAAATTACTGGGATGAATTTGTACCCGCGCTTGAAGAGCTTGATCTTAAAGGAAAAAATATTGCAATATATGGTGCAGGAGACCAAAAAGGTTACCCTGAGAATTTTGTTGATGGCGTTGGTATCATGGCTCAACTGGTGGAACAACAAGGAGCAAAATTGGTCGGCATCACATCGGCAAAAGGCTACAGCTTTGAAAATTCTAAAGCTCAACGAGGGGACCAGTTTGCCGGCTTAGCACTGGATTTTGAAAACCAGGTAAGTATGAATAAAGATAGAATTGCAGCCTGGTGCGAACAATTAAAGAATGAATTTCATTGAAAAAATTAATCCCTATTCTGGTATTGGCCCTGGTTGCAATTTATGCCAGATCGCAAGATACCACTACAAATATCTATGATCCTTCAATTGATGCCATCCAACAGATAAAAGCCGCTGTTGATTTGGCGAAAATCAATAATAAACATGTATTAATACAGGTAGGTGGAAACTGGTGCCCATGGTGTATAAAATTGCATCACTTCATTGAAGATCATGCCAAAATCGATTCATTAATAAATGCGGATTATGTTTTTGTTCTTATAAATTACAGCAAAGAGAATAAAAACCCAAAAGCTATGCAAATGCTTGATTATCCCCAACGGTTTGGTTTTCCCGTTCTGGTTATTCTTGACGATGAAGGAAAACGAATTCATACACAAAACACTTTGTATATTGAAGAGGAAAAGTCATATAGTGAGAAGGAGATAATAAATTTTCTACGTGCATGGAACAGAGAGGCTGTTGATCCTGAAAACTATAAATAGTTCTATATAAACCAATGCATAATTATCACCTATTAGGTTCAAATCGAATAACTAATCCTGATTTGGAGCTGGTTTTCTTCATGTCTGCTTTGAGTCTTAATGACTTTATGGCTATTTTTTCATTGCCACTATGGCACCAATACACTAAGAATCAGAAAGAATTTACTTAAATCCACACAAGTTAAAAATAGTATTGCTAAGATTTACGATACTAAAACAGAGTATTCCCGGATAGATCAGAATTTTTTTTGAATAAACTATTGTCCACTTCTTCAGCGTACATCAATTTTTCATCGAATGGTTTTAGAAAAGAAAGAGTTTTATCCAACGGAAGATCAACATCAAGCCATATTTTCTCAGATTCTTCATCAAGAATAACAGGCATCCTCTTCTTTACATTGTGAATTTCTTCCATCAGGAGATTGGCTCTTGTTGTTATTACCGAAAATGTATTTACTATTTCTCCGGTGTCCTTATTAGTCCAACTGTCGTAAATCCCAGCCAGTGCAAATGCCTCAGTGCCTTTGACATTTATATAATAGGGTTGCTTCAGTTTATTCCTGGTCTGCCATTCATAAAATCCATTAGTCAGAACAAGACATCTCTTTGTCTTTATTGCATGTTTGTATGATGCCTTCTCTGTGATTGTTTCAGCACGGGCGTTAAAGGTCTTCATTCTGATTTCACTGGCAAAATTTATGTCTTTTGACCAAAAAGGAATGAGCCCCCAGGTAAAAAGTTTAATATTATCAGGTGCATCAGAACAAACAACAGGACAATCGGGAAGACTGAAAGCTGACACCCTTTGCTGTTTTCGGTAGGGTAAATGTTGATCAAGATTCGCTTTGAATCTTTTTTCTAACTGTTCCCGTGTCAGATTGATTTCTATAGTATAACACATTTATGCACAAAGACATTTGTTATACTAACAAACTTAGTAAAGTATTGATAAAATAGTCTGGAATTAGAATCCTTATTCTTCCTTAACAAGTACAATCTTTTGCGTATCTGCTTTCTTTAATTTACGACAGAAGCTCACAAATTCATCGTATCTTTCCTTCGGGTACTCATCCCTGTAGACTTCAAATTTTCTTGCATAGTGAATCTGATTGGCAACCATTGATACATCATAGGACAGGTATCCAAAATCAGACTGAATAGTATCGCTTTTTGGCAAGTGCTCTATAGAATATCCTTCAGGAATTTCATAGTTTATTGTATCATAATGTACAAACTCATTATATATTCGAATTGGATTCTTCCTGTTTAAGTCTTTTCTGGGAGTATCATCATATCGATTCATTAAGTTAAGTGGAACGAATAATCTATTCCCACTTTGAGCTGCATAGTTGATAAGTTCCAAATCCAGATGTTCATGTGCCACCGGGTTCACAGCTTTGTTGTCCTCGTATTCAAACGACAGCAATTTAAAGTCAGGCAGATCAATATGTTCTTTATCGTATAAATAGTCCTTTCTGCTATCATAATCAGCGTTTAACAGATATGCTATATTATCATACTCTAAACCTGCATAGGTAGAGACGATATTAGCTCTACCTTCTCCTATTGTGTTGAGGCTAACATTTGCCTTGGTTATTTTAACATTTTCATCCTTACCATATTTTGTTGTTTTTTTCAAAATCCCTCCTTCATCGTAAATTACCAGAGCATATCTATTATCTGTAAAATCGCCCAAAAAACCGAAGGGTATTATTTGACTAGTGCACTCTATCCAGATTGTATCCTCTGCAAGGGGAAGATTTAGAATTGCATGATTAAAAGGATTATATACAATATCAGACTCGAGGCTATAACGCTTTGGGCCTGCCTGAACCAAAGCATAGTATGATTTAATACCGGCTTCTTTCAGCAAAGACATCATGTAATTTGTTAATGCCTTACAATCACCATATCCGTATTCATCAACCACTTTTGCAGGAAACGGTTGATAGCCTCCTAAACCTACCTGTATACTAACATACCTGGTATTTTCCTGCATATAAGAATACAAAGCACGAGCCTTATCAAAATCATTATCGAGGTTTGAAGTTATTTCTTTTACCAACTGTTTTGTTTCTTCTGATAATTCATCCCTACCAGTATTCAAATCTCTTATGAACAAACCAAAATCTCTCCATGAATTCATATTTCCCTCGTAGTCATCGAACTCAAAATCTGAAGGACACACTATGACATGAGGCGATCTATCACGTATGGAAGGAGCATAGGGTTCATAATCTTCAGCCAAATAATTTTCTAACTTCCAAGAATAACTGGAATAATTATCATCATGAATAATTTTTCCTTTCTCTGATAATCTGACTTCTTTAATATTCACTTTATATCCTTTTGGAACCTGAATCTCATATGAACTTTGTTGAACACTTTGATTGTACTCATCAACCGGGTACCATGATGGGAAGCTAAAGGAGACATTTGATGAATATTTCACTGTGTACTCAATGGTATAGGGGTAATTATTCGTTTCCCCTAACAAATAAAGATACCTTGAATCATTATAAATAGTACCATAAGGATCATAACTAAAATCTTTAAAATCTTTCCTGTATAAGGTTTTGAACAACTCACCATCCTTATTGTACAACCTGGCTAATACATAAGTAATTGTATTATCCTTATCATACCCGAATACTCCTTTTGCATATTCATTGCCTGTTTTGTTCAGAATAGTTGTTGCCTTAGTTACCTGATGTGTAGTATTATGATATTTGTTTAAGGAGAATTTCACAGAATGGTTGCGAACCACTGCTTTGGCATTTCTCATCAGGCTATCTGGAATATCTGATACAGGATAGTTAATTTTCTGACAATAAATTACCATTGGAAGAAATAGAATGATAACTAATGCAAGAACTCTTTTAAAACTCATAAGAAGTAATTTTTAGAAAGGATTAATGCTCCTAATTCACTTGCTTAAGAATTACCTGCTCAGCCTGTTTTGCCACCATTAATTCATAGAACTTTTTAATCTCATTATAGACATTTGATGGATAAATTGTCCCATTAATGGTAAATTCTGTTTCAAGTAAAATTTTATTTTCTTCAGCGGAGATTTTGTAAATATAGCTGCCTCCATTGTCTTCCATATGTATATTTTCGGATTTCGGAAGTTCTTCAACAGCATACCCATCAGGGATCGTAATAGTATATTTCTGTTTTATATCGAGAGGATAATTGTAATCAACAGGATATTGCCTTTCATCGTTTTTAAATATGTTTTCTTCAAGTCTGTCCACGAGAACTGGATTAAAATACAACATATCTCCACCTTCAATAATTTTGTCTTCAAATACAGCATCAACAACCAGGTTTAATGGTTTATAAATGCTATCGAGATTATCAATATTCAGTTCACTAAGCTGTACGCCATTCATGTCTTGTTCCATGTTTCTCAAATATTCTTCCTGGCTAGACTCTTCTTTTATTTCTTTCCTTGTCTTAAGGGCAGCATAGTTTTTTTTCTCATGTTTTATACTACCAACAAATTGCATATCCTCATCAATCGTAAGTTCTGCAGTCATCATTTCGTCAGCGGCAACATCGGTATATAAATCGATCCAGCTGAAACTTGTTTCAGTCAAAATCAGACCTTTCCCATTCAATGTGTTTCTGGGTAGGATGTAGTATGGACAATATGAATCAGTACAGTCAAGCAGATAGATCTGATCATTTATTTTTACTGATGCAATTACATGGTTAAATTGAGTTAGTATAACCTGACCCACTCTCAATTTCCCATTATTACGGGTACTGACCAATACCGGGTTAGCATCTAATCCAAGATCATGACAAAGACCAACTAAATTAAGATTTATCTCAGCAGAGGTTCCTCCTCCTTCAGTATATGGCTTTCTAATGCCTTCATTTGCAAATAGCCTGTAGCTACGTGTCCAGACCATTTTGTTCTTGATGAATTCATAGGCAGCTGCCATTTTATCTATTGGATCTGAATACATAGAATTAATCTTTTCGACCTGTTCTTTCAAATGCCCCGTTCTGTTCAACTGTTTTCCAAAATCTTCATCTTCCATTAGTTCTTTTCGTATATCTTCCCATTTTCTTGAGTAATATTTTATTATTCTTCCAGGAAAATCTGTTGATAACAACTCAAAATCGATGTTGGACAGGTAATCAATAGGACTTGTAATTTTTGGTTCATTTTTAAAAGCTGGAACATTCTCAGCAAAATAAGACCAGTGAGTAATTTTTGCTTTAAAACTAATGAGCTCTCCAGACTCTCTTCCATTTGGTCCAACTGTTGCTGCCTGTGTATACTGGTATGTTTTGTAGGTAATGTCTGATTCTTTTTTTATTGGTATATAACCACTTGACCAGTTCTTGTAGTTGTAGTATTCAGGAATATATACATGGTACTCAGATCTAATGGTTGGAATTTCTGTTTGAAAAAACCAACGTTGTAATTGATAATAAAATGGAGAAGTAATGGTATAAGTTACATCTATTACTGAACCCACTTTAACATTAGGCATGGAAAATTTTATCTCATTCCAGTTCTCTGATGCTTTTTCACGAAATATATTTTTCCTTTCGAGTTTGTATTTTTCAACCTGTCCTTTTTCAAGATTGTAAGTAACTGCTTTTAATCCTGTAACTTTTTCTTCATCTCCACCCTTACTCTCATACAAGTTGATAACAAAATCACCCTGATCCAATTCATCCTTATCTAATATTTTTATTCGAACATGTCTTGTGAAAACTGTATAGAAACCTTCATCTTCTGTAATATCAAAGTTTGTAGTTCCAAAATCTCCAAGAACCACAGCACCTGCAGATGTATCAATAGAACAGGATGTCATTTCCATCTCTTCTTTTGAAATATTCCCAAATTTCATAAAAGATTTTTGAGAAAATGAAGTACTACAAATAACAAATAATACTGAAAAAATAACAATAGATTTATGTCTCATAACGTTAAAGTTTTATTACCAAATAATCGTGAACATAAAATCTTTAACGATATACACATCATAACGTTATACATAATTCCTAATTTAGAATTATAATAAATAAAAAACCGCAGTACAAAAATGTCTGCGGTTTCATATCAGGAATATTATGCTAAATCAAAATAAAAATCCAAAACTAAGGATGAGTTGGCTTATTCTCTGGTCAAAATTATAGCTCTCCCCTCCAATGGTAATGCCATCTCCGTATTTACTGAAGTTTCCCTCATATTTTACATCCAATAAAAGAGAACCCAATTCCAGACCCAAACCTGCCTGATACCCAATGGTCATTCCTTTATAGGTTTGTTTAATCCCATTTTCCTTAAGGAGATCAGATTTTGAATTTAAGATCACGCTTGCTACAGGCCCTGCCTGCAATTTTAAGGGACCAAATTTCACTCCTGCTATTATCGGTAAATCCAGTTTGTTAAATGACTGTTTGCCTATCTTCTCTATAGGTTCTGCGGCGGTGAGATCAGTGAAAGCCAAATCTGTTCGTACTGATGAAAACAATAATTCGGGCTGAAGAACAAACATGCCAAATTTTAATTGTGATATAACCCCAAAATGAAAACCAACCTGGCTACTTTTGTAATCTAGTTTATAATCAGGATTATCAAATTCTTTAAGTTTAATATTGCTTGAACTTATTCCTCCCCGAATACCAAACTTTAACTGTGCCTCACCGGGTATAAAAACCATGAAGGCAACAATTACAAGGGCTATATGTTTAAATCTCATTTTACTAGTTTTTTATTTATATCATAAATAAGAGACAAATATAATACATACTGGTTGCAAAAAAAATCAAATCTTTTCCACTGAAAAGTTGGAATGTATAACGGGGAAATGATAATCGAAAGTATGTATCAACCTATATATTAGGCGAAAAATAGTATGATTGACTTTAAAAACCTGAATAACTGAATTGCAGATATTTTACCAATAAAATGTTAAAATTTATTCTTTTGATAATTTACATGAACAAACGGAAGAAAGAATCTGTTTGAAGCATAGTATAATTAAATTATATATTTTTGCGATTCACATAAAATAACGATTATGATAATTTCAAAAGACAAAGTAGTTTCACTTACTTATGAATTGAGACTTGATAGTAGTGAAGGAGAGATTGTTGAAACACTTAATGATGATTCTCCTCTGACTTTCCTTTATGGTTCTGGTAATTTATTACCAAAATTTGAACAACACATAAGCGATTTAAAAGTTGGAGACAAATTTAGTTTTGACCTTATGGCAGAAGATGCTTATGGAGAAATAAATGAAAATGCAATTGTTCAAGTTCCTGTTTCTGCATTTGAGATCGATGGTAAAATAGATGATAAGCTATTGCAGATAGGCAGTAAAATACCAATGCAAGATGCTTCCGGAAACAAATTAACCGGAGTAGTTAAAAAAATAAACGGTGATAGCATTAAGATGGATTTTAATCATCCAATGGCTGGGAATCACCTGTTTTTTAGTGGTAAAGTAGTTGAAATTCGTGAAGCAACAGAAGAGGAACTAACTCATGGACATGCTCATCACCCTGGAAGCTGTGAAGGATGTGAAGATTGTGGCGGAGAAGGTGGACACTGCTAAGAAATTTCTAAAATCCTGCATTTCTGTTTGAAAAACAGGATTTTTATTTTATTATAAAATCATCTGCATCATTTGCAATCGGAAAACTACTGCGGTATCGCTGAAGAATTTCAAAATCAATTTCAGCATTTAGTGTTCCTTCTTGGTTTTCCAGCTTGCCCAGGATTTCACCCCTGGGAGAAATAATTTGCGAATTGCCTAAATACTCAATCCCTCTGTCGTCTTTTCCTATGCGATTAACACCCATTGTATAACACTGATTTTCAATAGCCCGTGCCTTTAGCAAAGCCTCCCAGGCATTATTTCTAACCGCTGGCCAGTTAGCAATATAGACTAGCAGATCGTATTTGTATGCTACATTCCTACTCCAAACAGGAAAACGTAAATCATAACAGATTAACGGCAGTATATTCCAATGTTTATGCTTTACAATACTTAGTTCATTGCCGGCATTATAATGATTCGTTTCATCGCCCATTGTAAAAAGATGCCTCTTATCATACACCTGATGAGTCCCTTCTGGTGTAAAATATTGCAAACGGTTGTAAAACTTAGCATTCTCTCTCTCCGGATTACTACCTAGAATTGCAGCATGGTATTTCCTTGAGGCAGCTGCCATCCAATTCCGGATTGTTACAAAATCGTCCTTACTGAACAATTCCGGTTGCATTGTAAAACCAGTTGCAAACATTTCAGGAAGAAGCACTAAATCCGGGGATGTATCTAAACCATCCAGCAATTCATCAATCTTCTCAAGATTAGTATTGATATTGTGCCATTGAATATCGTATTGCAGCAAAGCAACCTGCAAATTGTTTTTCATTATAGAAGGATTATCTCTTAGAAGTGAGCATTTTGGTTATTTTTACTATAAGTTCCTCAGGATCAAATGGTTTCACAATAAAATCATTTACCCCTACAGCATAAGCTTTCTGAATAGATTCATCCAAATGGCTCCTGCTTAAGATTAGAATAGGAGTTTTTAGTTTCAATTCATCGCGAATTGTTACAACGACTTCGAAACCACTCTTCTTAGGCATAAACAAATCGAGAATAATCAGATCAAATACCTCACTTTTAACCGTCTCAAGGGCTTCTTTTCCATCATCCACAGTAGTTATTTCATAACCCAGACGCACTAGAGAATGAACTACTACCTTTTGCATCATTGCATCATCTTCAGCATAAAGAATTTTCATATACTACTAAAAGTTAAAATCCTTATCAAAATCTTCGAGTAGACTTTTTATCTTAATATCGACAGTTTCAATTAATTCAGGAACTAGTTCCAAATTCATACTTTTCTTAGTATATTCTTCAATCTTCATCAAATCTTCCTCAAGCTTTTTCGCTCCAAGAAATGAAACGCCTGGAATAAATCTATGTGTTTCTTTGCTTAAAGCATCAATATCATCGCTTTCCAGATTACTCTTAGCTTTCTCTAAATACTCAGGAGCCACCTCCCTAAAAGTAACAATCATTTCACGAATAAAATTCTGATCCCCTCCTGAAATCTTATTTAAAAATGATAAATCGTATAACTTCTCTTCCTGCATAATGAATATATTATGAATGCAATTACAAAAATGGGAAAAAAACTAACTACCACCTCATTTCGTTGCATGGTGTTATTGACAAAAAATGATTTTGGTTTAATTTTTGCATTAATCTTAATGATGTGTTATTTTCGCACTAAATTTAAAGTGACTGATATTTATTGTAATTGGAAATTATGACTATGAAAACAAATTATTTAAAATTATCAATTGTAATAGTCTGCGTATTATTATTTAATAACGGTATCCGGGCACAGCGTGCTCAAATTCACGAGAACCCGAAATATGGCCCGGATAGTGCTTCTCGCATGGAATGTGCCAGCAATCTCTCTATCATGAATCAATATGTGAAGATAAAAACTTACGATTATGCATACGATTCATGGAGATATTGCTTTATCAACTGCCCTCAGTCCAGTAAAAACATTTATATACATGGTTCAAAGATCTTAAAGCACAAGATTGAGAATGCAGAAGATGAAATAACAGAGAATGCCTACATTGATACTCTGATGCTCTTATATGATCAGAGAATGGAATATTTTCACGAGGAAGGCAGAGTATGGGGAAATAAAGGCATTGATTTGATTCGTTACAGGAGTTCTGACATAGAAGAAGCTTATGGCTATCTGGAAAAATCTGTTGATTTAAGTAAGGCCAAAGTAGATGAATCGGTTGCTGTGACCTTTATAACCGCTACATACAAATTATTTCAGGATAATAAAATTGGAGCAGATATAATGATTGGGAATTATGTTTTAATTATGGATCTGCTGAATGCCAAAATACAAAGTGGTGATAGAGATCCCAAATTACCTCAGGCAATAGAGAGTGTTGAAAAAATATTTGCAGAGAGTGGTGCTGCAGATTGTGAATCGTTAATAGCAATTTTCTCAGAAAAATTCAAAGCTGAGCCTGAAAATGTTGACCTGCTAAAGAAAATTACTACCCTTCTTGCCGAAACGGGATGTGAAAAATCAGAATTGTATGCCCAAGCTGCCGAAGCACTCTATACTTTGGAACCATCTCCGGAATCGGCTGCCAAGCTTGCAAATCTTTTTGCCATTAGGGAAGAATATTCCAAATCAGTTACCTATTACAAAAAAGCTATTGATCAGGAATCAGATATTGAAAGGAAAGCTAAATACTATTACAGCCTTGCTAAAGTGAATTTTCAGCAGAAAAATTATCCTGCAACACGCACTAACTGCTTGTCTGCAATTGCACTAAAAAGCAATTACGGCGAAGCTTACATATTAATCGGCAGTGCATATGCTGCGAGTAGTAGTAGTTGTGGCTCAGAATTTGAACAGAAAGCTGTTTACTGGGCTGCTGTTGACAAGTTTATAAAAGCCAAAACCGTTGACCCGGAGGTGAAAGGAATAGCAGATGAACAGATAAACGCTTATTCAAAATACTTTCCAAATAATGAGGTAGCATTTTTCAATGAGTATACCGATGGAGATACTTATACTGTTGGTTGCTGGATTAACGAGAAAACAATAGTGAGAACTACAAAATAACTAACAAAGGGCTCTCTGGAATCAGAGAGCCATTTTTAAGCCTCAAATTTATACCCTATGCCTTTTATAGTCTTGATTTTCTGATCTCCTATTTTTTCCCTGAGCTTCCGGATGTAGACATCAATAGTTCTGTCGCCAACAAATACATCAATACCCCAAAGCTGGTCAAAAATCTCCTCCCTTGTAAACACCCTCGATGGCTTCGATGTTAAAAGACGCAATAACTTGAATTCTTTTCTTGGCAAAGTGATTTCATGTTCATTCAAGAAAACCATATGTTTCTCAGGATCAATTATTAAGTCATTATAGCGTAACACATCCTCTCCCATTGAATCATCACCATGTCTAAGACCATATCTGCGAAGCAAAGCTTTTAATCTTGACATCAGAACCTTTGGTTTCACGGGTTTTGTTATTTAGTCATCAGCTCCGGCAGAGAATCCGGCAATCTGCGAATAATCTTCAGACCTGGCAGTTAGAAAAACAATCAGGATATTTTCATTCATCGGATTCTCCCTGATTTTTTCACAGGTCTCAATGCCATCCATACCCGGCATCATAACATCCAGTAAAATCAAATGTGGAATCACTTTTTGAATGGAACTAATTGCATCTTTTCCATTATAAGCGGTGTGTATACGAAAACCTTCTCTTCGTAGATTGAAGGATAGAAATTCAACTATATCCGGTTCATCATCAACAACAAGTATCTTAGTATCAGTGAGATTCATATATAAAATTTTATCCGAATGATGTAAAAATACCGGTGAAATATTTGGAAAAGGTTAATAGAAAATTATTATAGTCGATATCTATTTTAATTCTAAATTAAGAGACTTAACATTAATTTAACATAGAAATATTATTATCTTGCTTTTGGAAATTATTTTTGTGCCTTGAAATAATTGAAACTATGGAAAAAGTATTTATTCTTATTGTAATTGTTCTTTTTATACTTGCAATTTCTGATTTAATTGTTGGAGTTAGTAATGATGCTGTTAACTTTCTCAATTCCGCTATAGGCTCAAAAGCAGCCCCACTCAGAATAATATTGATCGTTGCTGCTGCGGGAATTCTTTTTGGTGCTACTTTTTCCAGCGGAATGATGGAAGTTGCCAGGAAAGGGATATTTTACCCCGGAGCATTTAGCTTTTCCAACATAATGATCATTTTCCTCGCTGTAATGATTACGGATGTAATTCTGCTTGATGTATTCAATACCTTTGGACTTCCAACATCAACCACTGTATCCATAGTTTTTGAACTGCTGGGTGCGGCAGTTGGTATGTCTATTCTGGTTATCCTTCAGAAAGGAGAAGAGATGAGCACCCTGGGTAATTATATTAATTCCGGGAAAGCTCTGACCATTATCTTTGGAATTCTTTTATCGGTTGTTATAGCTTTCACTGTTGGTGCTATTGTTCAATATATTTCAAGGCTTATTTTCACATTCAATTACAATAAAACCATAAAATATTTTGGTGCTATATGGGGTGGTATAGCAATTACTTCCATAACCTATTTTATTTTAATTAAAGGAGCTAAAGGAGCTTCTTTTATGACAGCTGATTACTTAAGCTGGATCGAGTCCCATACACTTCTTATTCTCGGTGCAAGTATGGTTTTATGGACAATAATTCTTCAATTATTATACTGGATATTCAAATTTAATACTTTAAAATTTGTTGTTTTGACCGGTACATTTGCATTGGCAATGGCCTTTGCCGGAAATGACCTGGTGAATTTTATTGGAGTACCCTTAGCTGGCTTCGAATCATTCAAAGTCTTTTCTGCAACCGAAGGAGCCAACCCTGATGGTTTTTTAATGTCATCCCTGGCCGGAAAAGTGAAAACCCCAACCTTGTATCTTCTTATTGCCGGACTAATAATGGTAATAACACTATGGCTAAGTCGTAAAGCCCGATCTGTTGTCAAAACCACGCTTAATTTAAGTGATCAGGATTCTGTTGATGAGAGGTTTGAATCAAGCATAATAGCAAGATCAATTGTACGGCAAGCAGTCAGTATTAGCAAGGGAATTAAAAAAATACTATCAAAATCTTTTCTGAAGCGTCTTGAAAAACGATTCGATCCCTCCCATTTTAAAAAACAGTTGAAGAAAAACCCTGGAATGTCTTTTGACTTAATGCGGGCTTCAGTAATTCTTGTAGTCGCAAGTATTTTGATAGCATTTGCTACTTCCCTTAAATTGCCCTTGTCTACAACCTACGTGACCTTCATGGTTGCCATGGGTGCTTCACTTGCCGATGGCGCCTGGGGTCGTGAAAGTGCTGTTTATAGAATATCCGGTGTTGTAACCGTAGTTGGCGGTTGGTTTTTCACTGCCTTAAGTGCATTCACAATATCATTGATTGTAGCATTAATATTGAAGTGGACAAATCTATATGGCCTTATAGCGCTTATTCCGTTAGCAGCTTTTCTTATTATTAAATCTCATACTGTTCATTCTAAGAAATCTAAAAAAGAGGCTAAAGAGATTGAAAAATCAAAAATCTCTTCTTTAGATGGTAATAGTGTTTACGAAACCTGTTCCGAAAATATATCCAATTTACTAATGGCAACTGCCAAAATACTGGAACAATCTGTCGATTCCCTGATTAGAGAAAAAAGAAAGAAACTTAAGGAGCAGGTAAAAACTGTTAAACATCTGAATAAAGAAGTTAAAGCATTGAAGAAGGAAATTCCTAAAACTTTGTTAAAACTTACAGAAGAATCATTTGAAAGTAGCCATAGTTACATTGAAATAATAGACTATTTGCGTGAAATGATGCATAGCCTGTCCTTTATTGTTATTCCCTGTTTTGAACATGTAGATAATAACCATTCTCCCCTGTCCGAGTTTCAGCAAAAAAATCTGAATGATTTAACGAATAGAATTAAAGTCTATATAACTCAAGTAGTAGTAGCTATTTCGGGTTCTGATTATTCTAATTCGGAAAAGCTTATAAAAGTGGCTGCTGATCTGAATGAACAAATAACTCAGGTAAGAAAAAGACAATTGAAGTTAATCAAGAAAAATCCGGGTAGTACACGAACCAATATGTTGTTTATGGATATTCTGAATGAAACCAAAAACTCGTTGCTATTCATAAATAACATCTACAAATCATCTCGGGATTTTTCAAAGAATAACCAGTCTGTAACTTTTAGGAGTATTTTGAAATAACAATAAGTAAGAAAAGAAGGTGCCCTCAGCAATTCTGGTTGGGAGTATTTAATTTTTTTGCAATTACTGCAGAAAACAATTTCAACATAGAAAAAGTGTTCGAAATTAGCATGCAATAAATTGACATTTATTTATCAAATAAGCAATTAACATAAGTCAATTTGAGCATTTATAGCTCTATTTCTCCTTATTCAATATGGGTAAATTAAATCGTTTTCTTATTTTCTTGTTTCTCTTGCGATGTTTGATAACTTCTGACTCAATATAAAAAATTATTTCCTCAGCAATGTTCTTTATAAGATCACCACAACGTTCCAATTTTCCAACAGTACGTGAAATAAGAATAACATTGGCTACATTATCTTTGGAATTCTTGATGTATTCTTGCATAAGAATTGGCACTTTAGTATTCACTTTGTCAATTGATTTATCGATCTTAAAAACTGTTTTTGCAAGTTTAACATCCTCATTCTCGAAGGCACTGGAAACATTAGCAAGCATTAGATCAATATCATCAAATAACTCTGGTAGTTTTACCACCTTAATTAACTCTTTGGAAAGTTTTAATTTCTCTCCATAAACAAAACTGGAAATTCGATAGGCATGATCACCAATTCTTTCAAGGTTGCCTGCCATTTTCAATATTGCAATTGATAGTCTTAGATCCGCTGCTACCGGGGCATGCAATGCCATAAAGTCTTCAACCTCGCGGTCAATGGTTAATTCATAAGAATTTACTCTTCCCTCCTTACGCATCACTTCGCTAGCCACTTCTATATCTCCTGTAAGTACCGCTTCTTTTGCCAAAACCATCTGGTCTCTGATCAAATCTATCATTTCAAAAAACAATTCTTTTAACCTGTCTATTTCGTATTCAATAGGATTCATATTACCTGAGTTTGCATTTGTAATAAGTACTGAAAGTTATTAAATCTTTCTTTTTCTTTCTAGCCGAATCTACCGGTGATATAATTTTCTGTTCTTTCTTTTTGCGGATTAGTAAAAATATCTTTAGTGGCACCCTCTTCAATGAGTTCGCCCATATAAAAAAAAGCAGTACGGTCGCTTACTCTTCCCGCCTGTTGCATATTGTGTGTCACAATTATTATGGTATATTCATTTTTCAACTCAAAGATCAATTCTTCAATTTTAGCAGTAGAAATAGGATCAAGAGCAGATGTGGGTTCATCCATCAATATTATGTTTGGCTCAACGGCAAGCGTGCGGGCTATGCATACCCTTTGTTGTTGACCCCCTGACAATGCCAGGGCGTTTTTTTTGAGATCATCCTTCACTTCATCCCAAAGGGCAACCTTTTTCAAAGAAGAAACAACTCGTTCCTGAAGAAATGTTTTGTCTTTCACTCCCTGAATTTTCAATCCATAGGCTACATTTTCAAAAATTGATTTTGGAAACGGATTGGGCTTTTGAAATACCATTCCAACGTTTTTACGCAGTTTTTCAAGTACTACCTTTCCATTGATAATATCCTCTCCGTCAACAATTACATCGCCTTCAATTCTGTATCCTTCAATGTAGTCGTTCATGCGATTAAATATTCTTAGGTAGGTTGATTTTCCGCAACCTGAAGGGCCTATCAATGCAGTAACAGAAAAAGGATGTATTTGCATGGAAATCTTTTTCAGAGCCTGGAAATCGCTATAAAAAACATTGACCTTTTTTGTGATTATCTTATGTTCCAACTCTTTTTCGTCTTTTATAACAGAAAGATTTTCAATTATTTTATCTTTATTTTCAGTCATCCTAAATTGTGTATCTGTCATTATCATATTATAATTCTTTTTCAATTACCAGGAAATTTTCTTTTGCCATCTATTTCTTAAATATATTGCTATTCCATTCATTGCAAAGGTAATTACAAGCAATACAATTATTGCTGCGGCTGCATTGGTAATAAAACCATGTTGAGGGCGGGAAATCCAGTTAAAGATCTGGATAGGCATTACAGTAAATTCATCCATTGGAGATTTGGCTACAAATGGCACATAAGCCAGAGCCCCGATAACTATCAGGGGTGCTGTTTCCCCGATAGCTCTTGCAATAGCTAGAATAACACCGGTTATTATATTGCTCATGCAAGCCGGTAAAACCTGGTTGCTGATCGTCTGCCACTTAGATGCTCCCAGGGCATAGGAAGCATCACGTAAAGATTGTGGAACGGCCCTGATCGATTCCCTTGTAACTACAATAATAATAGGTAAGATCAACAGAGCCAGTGTAAAACTCCCAGTAAGGAGGCTGTCTCCTAATTTCAGCATTCTCACAAATATCTGAAGTCCCAATATACCGTAAATAATCGATGGCACTCCGGCTAGGTTCGCTATGTTTATCTCGAGAAAATTAAACAACCTAGTTTTTTTTCCGTATTCTTCCAGGTAGATGCCTGCACCCATGCCAATTGGTATTGCAAATACTGCAGTAAGGACAAGTATCCACAAAGTTCCCGTCCATGCCGTAAGTATTCCCGATTTTTCAGGGAACCTTGAAGGCAGATTGGTAAGAAAAGACAAATTCAACCTGGTTACGCCGTCAAGTATA
>CAYWBC010000021.1:0-54314 GCA_964456285.1 uncultured Bacteroidales bacterium | reverse complement strand
AAATAAATCCATTTGCCGTATTTATTTTCGAATGAAAAAAAATTGTTCATCTAATATCTATAGCTATGTTAAACCAATTGAGAAAGGTCTAATGCCTCAAATCTATGTAGTTTTCTCATCATTGCTAAATGAAGAATGATTAATAATCAGAATACTTCATAAACAAAATATCAACTGTAAAATCAAACTTAAACCTTTTATTTTCAATTTTTTATACTAGATTATTCAAAAAATAAAATAAAAAAAATACACTTTAAAAGTGATATAAATCATCACCTATAAGAAATCCATATCATCAGTATTTACTTGATTTCATGCAAACTAATGTATTAGTTTTAGCATATTAAAAATAATCTCACTGCCGTATGGATACAATAGTAAAGGTTTCCGATCAAAAACTCGAAAAGGATGTTTGTTTATCAAGCGATGATTTACAAAATATGGGTGTCTTACCTACCAATCTTCAGTGCTTTACTTACTACAATTATGTTTTATATCAGAAAGATAATAAAAGAGTAATTTTAAAACCTTTACCCTATGATCTATTCAGGGTAATACGAACTTACGAATTTCTTCCTGCATAATCTGATATTTTATACCTTCGTTAAATAATTTTAATCCATTAATGGATCAATTTTATTTGGCATCAGTAATGCATAAAACAGAGAAGAAAATTTCGCGATACAACAGATTGTTTGAGCAGTTAAAGAAATTATTATCTGACAGCCCTGATCACATTGCTCAAATTGCAACCATAAATGCCATTCTGTATCATAAAATTCCATACATTTTTTGGGTAGGTTTTTACTTTATCCACAATAATACATTAATTGTTGGCCCATACCAGGGACCAGTGGCATGTCAGAGTTTGCCTAACCCTAAAGGAGTATGCTGGCAAACGGTTCTTGATAAAAAACCGATAATTGTTGGTGATGTCAATGAATTCAAGGATCATATTGCTTGCGATGCAAGGTCAAAATCAGAAATTGCATTGCCGGTTTTCAATAAAAAAGGAGAACTTATAGCAGTATTGGATGTTGATAGTGACAACAAGCAAGCATTTGATACTCAAGATGAAATTGGTCTTACAAAAATACTTAGTTTACTTGAGCTGTAGAATGCATGCAGTTTAGAAAGTATGAAATTTTGTTGAATAGCTTTCTAAAAGTTCTGTAATCTTTTTCACAGAATAAGGTTTCGTCAGCAACTGACTAAATCCAACATCCTTATAATCGTCAAAGAATATTTTTGGATTATGTGCCGTAAGGGCAACAACAATTGTGAGGTTCTTTGGTTTTTCCAGATTTTCCCTGATGTATTTCGTAGCCTCAATACCATTCATCACGGGCATTTCAATATCCATTAATACAATATCGATGTCATTATTTACCAAGGCTTCAATTGCTTCTTTCCCATTCTCAACAGCGATGTACTCATGCCCCAAGTCATCAATGATTTCAGACAGAAGCAAACGATTAGTAAAAATATCGTCGGCAATTATAACTTTTAATCCAGACATAATTAGAACCTTTTTAAATTAACCTAATTCACTCAAGGTTTTCACAATTTTCAGACTATTAATCTTAACTATAGATCCATCAAGGTCTATAATCTTGTCATTTTTAAATTCAGCCAGGGTACGAATAAAACTTTCTTTTGTTGTGCCTGCTAGCTCAGCCAATTCTCTTCTAGTGAACGGAAATTCAAATTCTTCACTTTTGAAAATAACCTCCGAGAAATATAAAATTACATCTGCAATTCGTCCGGGCAGCTGTTTATGAGACTGACTCATTAGTCTGTCAAAGATAAACAAACCACTGCCTGAAATTATTTTGATGATTCTTTCAACGAATTCGCCATTTGTTTTAAGTAATTTGTTAAAAACACTGATGTCAATAAAACATATCTCAGATGGATGAATAGCAGATGCCGAATAATGATGTGTATCTCCGCCATAAATAGATAACAGTCCGAGGTAATCATTAGGCCCCAAAACTTTCAGAATTATGTACTTGCCATTTCGACCCTCTTTAAATATTTTAACCATTCCGGACTTAATAAACATAATATGTGATGTCCTTGTATTCTGCCGGAAAATGATTTCTTTCTTATTAAAACTAACGACATTACTGTTGTCCAAAACATCCTGTAACTCTTCTTCATTCAATAAATCTCCAAATGGAATTACAGGTTCTTGCTCAACAATATTCGACTTATCCATAACAAACAAATTCTGTTTATTATTAAATATAGTACAAAAAGTTCATGTATTGAAATGATTTCATGAAAAATGATGAGATAAATCACTTAAGAGGATAATATTTTTTGAACTCCTTCTTAATTCACATATTTTAAATATATTTAAGTAGCTATGCTCAATAATTTACTAGGGCATATTGTAAATTGGTTATTTTTTATTAGCTTTAGATAAAAGAATCCAAATGGAAGAAAAAAGGAACTACAAAATACTAGTGGTTGATGACTCTACAACAAACGTTGTATTACTTGAGGCTATTTTGGATGAAAAGGGGTATAGGATAGAAACAGCATTAAATGCAAACGAAGCTTACTCGATTATAGAAAAAGAAACACCAGATTTAATTCTTTTGGATTTGCTCATGCCTAAAATCAGCGGGTTTGACTTTCTGAAGGAAATCAGAAAAATTGAAAAAACAAAGAATACTCCTGTTATTGTTGTATCAGCTCTTACCGATGAAGAAAATGTTGAACGGATCATGAAGATGGGAGCTATTGATTTTGTGAAAAAACCTATTGATCTACAATACCTTGTTGAACGTGTTGAGCAAGTACTTGAGAAAGCCTATAAGCCTTCTTGAGAATCGTTTAACCATTCTTTTTATCACTTCATCCATAAATTTCTTTTATTCATAAACAGCCTCTAACAAATTCTTTTATACAGCGTTTATATATAAAATGTATCTGTATGAAAAGTATTCTGGTTGTAGACGATAACAGACTTGAGCGAAGAATTATAATGCATATTTTGAAAGAACACTTCGCAAATGAAATAATAATCGATGAGGCTCCTGAAGGATTAAGTGCAGTTAATTTGCTCTCTCACACCTTATATGACCTGGTTATAACCGACCTTATAATGCCAAAAATAGAAGGCCTTGAATTGATTAGAAAAATTAAATCAGAATATCCATCTTCACGTGTAATAGCTATTTCAGGAGGCAAACCTTTCTATTTATACCTCGCAAAAAAATTGGGTATAGAAGGAGTTTTCACAAAACCTATTGACAGAGAACGATTTATATTTTGTGTTCAGGAACTTTTGAATCTTCCCAGAGAAAAAAGTGCTTAACACTTCCATTTTCCTGCATTTCACACCTACTTTACATCCCAATAAAATAAGTAAATTCAAAAATTATTTTGCTTCTTTACAGAAGCTGTTTCAGGCGCTATATACATTCTGAATACTTTATGTGTTGGAAACATTTCATTACATAATTCAGATTGTTTATGAATAAATGATTATATTTATTTTGATTAGATTTAATTTTGAATATTACACTACTAAGAGGCATGAATAATTTGGATTATCGCGATAAAACAATTCAAGCTACTTTACTCACATTTATTCTTTCAATCTTCATTTTCATTGTTTCCTTATCCAGTTTATTTATTACTGATTTTACTGATGCAATCTCATTTTCATCTATAATAAAATTAATCAAAGAACAACCTTTATTATGGATCATTTCATTTCTGGTAATTATTATTCCTGTTTGTGTCTATTTTATATTTAAAAGCTTTGGTAAATCTTTGAGTGAAAAGCAAAAAGTGATTGATAAAGAAAATTCGAAATCTTTCGAAACTGCTAATTTTATTTCTAAACTCACCCAGGAAGATTTTTCTTCTGAATTTGTAATGGATGATGAAGATGATAAACTATCAAAGTCTTTATTGGAACTCAGAGATACTTTAAAATACAATAAAGAAACGGCGGAAAAAAGACAAAAAGAGGACGATATAAGAAACTGGACAGCAGAAGGTCTTGCTAAATTTGGCGAGATATTAAGAAAGGATAATGACAACCTGGATAATCTGGCCTATCATGTCATTAACAACCTAACAAATTATATTGACGCTATACAAGGTGGTTTTTATTTACTAAAAGAAGAAAACAAAGAAAAAACATTGAATCTTATTGCTTTTTATGCTTACGGCCGTAAAAAATATGCAGATAAAATACTGAAGTGGGGCAAAGGAATCATTGGAACAAGTGCTCTGGAAAATAAAACCATTTACCTGACCGATCTTCCCGACTCTTATATTAACGTAACATCAGGTCTTGGAAAGGCGAACCCAAGAAGTCTTCTGGTAACACCTATTTTTGCCAATGACGAACTTTTTGGTGCATTTGAAATTGCTTCCTTAAATGAAATGGAAAAACATCAGATCAGTTTTGTTGAGAAAATTGCCGAAAGTACTGGATCTATTCTCTCCACTGTTAAGATGAATATGCAAACTACCAAATTGCTTAATGAATCAAAAGCACAAGCTCAAACCCTCTCGGCGCAAGAAGAAGAAATGAGACAGAACATGGAAGAATTGCAGGCTACGCAAGAGGAAGCTGCAAGACAAGCCGATCGCTTTTTGAAACTGGAGAATACCGTAAATCATACCATGTTACGGGCAGAATATGGACCAGATGGAACATTAATATATGCTAACACAAAATTTCTTACTAAGTTGGAATATACATCCAATTCTGACGTTGAAGGAAAGCATATATCTATGTTTATTTCAGAGAAAGACGAAGAATGGTTTAAACGAATCTGGAATGATCTATCAGAAGGAGGAAGGCATTTTGAAGGGTATATGAAACATTTAACCCGTACAGAAAAAGATCTTTGGACAATGGCAACCTATACCTGTATTAGAAATGAAGAAGATGGAGTTGAGAGGATCCTATTTCTTGGACTGGACACTACAGAACAAAAGAAATTAAGTTTGGATCTTGAGGGTGTAGTGGAAGCTGTTGATCGATCCAGTATTAAAATTGAATTTGATATAAATGGAAACATCAAAGAATACAATGAATCTTTTTTATATCTGTTCAAATACAATGAGAAAGAAATAAGGAAATTATCCATTTTTGATCTTATTGATACTCTAGAGCTTGAGTTATTCAATAAGAAATGGGAAAATATTGTTAGTGGAATGAACTTCCAGGGTCAGTTCAAAGTAAATACCAAGTCAAGGGATGAAAAATGGATCAGAGGTGCTTTCAGTGCTGTATATAACATGTATGGCGAAGTTGAAAAGGTCATCTATATTGGCAATGATATCACCAATGAAAAATTGATGGAAATAGAATCCAAACGGCAGCATGAGACTCTTAGAAATCAGGAAAAACTTTTACGTGAATCTGAAAAAGAACTTAGCAGAAAGCTAAAAGAAGTTAAACTTGAAATGAAAGAACAATACCTAAAAGTCGAAAATGCTAAACTTAGATATGAGCTTACACTCGAAGAAACATCTGATGCTATTATTATAACATCACATGACAATAAAATAACTGCTTTCAATAAAGCAGCCACTGAACTACTTGGTTATTCTAAAAACGAAGTTATTGAAAATAATATTGGAATTCTATTTGCTAACAGTACGATTGATAAAAGTGATTTCTTGTCTAAATATACAGGCCCGGGTGACAATAAAGTAATCGGGAAAAGAAGTAAAATTAAAATCAAACCTAAAACAGGAAAGGAAATTGAAGTACTCATGTTGCTCTCTAAAGCCTCTGTAAATAGAGAAAATAGTTATACAGCCTTCATTCAGAAGATTGAGAAATAACATAGTAAGGTTAGTTTCTTATTGTTTCATCAAACAGCTTCACTCAACTTATGCCTACTTCCAAAAAAAACGGTGGTAAAAAAAGTTTGCAGCAAATAATTACTGATTCGGAAAACAAACATTCGAAATTGCTGAAAAAAATAAACAAACTTAGTGCGGTTTCAGTTTCACTTAAAAGTACGTTAAGTGAAAGCTTTTCACTACTATCAGCGGGATTCTTCAGGTACTACTTCAAGGATAAATCCTTTTCAAATTATGATTCATTAATGGAGCTTTTTACGAGCTGTGTCCCCAATAAGAGTGTCTTGTCAGAAAAGGTTTTTATCGACAATACTCATCCGGAAGATCGGCAATTCATTGAAGAACTATTTTCCTTTCCCAAATCACAAAAGAAGAAAATTAGCGGCCAATTCCGTCTTACCCAAAAAACAAAAGATTATAGAGAAGTTAAATTTTTTCTTGTTAATGGCTCTTATAATTACCAGTCCGAGAATGAACCTGTTTTAAGTTGCGTTGTAAGAGATGTAACAAAAGAAATAAAACAACAAAAAGAACTTCAACGAAATCTGGAGAAAGCGGAAGATTCGGATAAAATAAAAACTGCATTCTTACTCAATATCTCTCACAACATAAGAACACCAATGAATTCCATTATGGGATTTGCTGAATTATTAAGCATGACCGACCCGGAACCAGAAAGATTATCTGAATATATTACGATCATAAAGAAACAGAGCAAAAGTTTATTGCAATTGATTGATAATGTTGCTGAGATTGCAAAATACGAAAGTGGGAATATGGTTATTACAAAAACCCCCATTGATGCTAATGAACTACTAAAAGAAGTTCTGCATGAAATAAAGATTATACAGTCTGCAAATACCAGAGAAAAAATTAATATTAAAATAAAATCTGCTTCCAGAAAGGGAATTAAAGTCTATTCTGATGCAGGGAGAATTCATCAGGTATTCATCAATCTTCTAAATCATTTATTACGATATACAACTGAAGGAATAATCGAGATTGGATATCTGAAACCTGGTGATGGAAAGATCGATTTCTTTGTGAACAGCTCAAGTTATACGACCAGTAAAGAAGACCTGAAATTTCTTTTTGACAGATTTAGTCAGATCAATACTGAAGAATTTGACAGGTACGATGATGAGACCGGTCTTGGGCTTACTATTGCCAAATCAATTGTTCATCTTCTGGGTGGAAAAATAGCTGTAGATTCTGATTCTGAAACAGGCACTAGTTTTTCAATTAGTCTTCCTTATGAGAATTTACCCGAAGAAATCCCGGAATCTTTAGATGAAGAATATTCATTCAGTGAACAATTTAACTGGAAAGGCAAGGTAATTCTTATTGTTGAGGACGAAGAAGTGAATGCCCTGTTCCTTGAAGCAATATTTCAGGAAACAGGAGCCCAAACCTTGTATGCCAAGAATGGGAAACAAGCAGTTGAATTGTGCAAATCCATAAATCAAATCGATTTGATATTGATGGATATTAGAATGCCTGTAATGAATGGAATCAAGGCAACAATGGAGATACGGAAGTTCAATAAATCTGTACCGATAATTGCTCAAACCGCTCTTACATTGCAGGAAGACAGAGAACAATGTGAAAGAGCAGGATGCAATGATTCAATAATTAAGCCCATTGAGGTTGAAGAATTATTATCTCTTCTAAACAAGTATTTTGGTCATTAAGAACATCTTATAAAAAACTTATAATAATATCTGCATTGATATTGGTTAAGGGAAGATCAGTGAATTAAAGTAATAAATTTCAGGTAATCAATGCCTAACATAAAAAGAATACATAAAAACATTACTATTAAAGGACATGTGCAAGGAGTAGGATACAGATATACTGCCAGAACAATGGCTATATCATTAGGAATAAAGGGATTTGTAAAGAATTTGTATGATGGCAATGTATATATCGAAGCTGAGGGGACACAAATTCAGCTTCAACACTTTATTGAATGGTGTTATAAAGGTCCAAATTATGCCAATATAGAAGATGTTATTATAGAAGAGGGTGAGCTAAAAGAATTCCAGTATTTTGATATTACGCATTAATTTTTCTTTTACTGATCACAGAAATTAGTCCTCCAACCAAAAGCCATATAGTAAGAATAATTACCAAAACTGAAATTGAAGTAAGTAAAATATTTTTCTCAGAAATGAAACGCAAAAGGTTTTCTGCCATGGCCCAAAGAGTCATTATTAAAACAAATAACATTGGAATAAAAGCGAGCAAATAATTCTTTTCTTTTTTGTAAAGAAAAATACTAACAATAGCCAATCCCAGCGCAGCCAATAGTTGATTTAGGGCTCCGAATAGGGGCCACAGAATGAGGGCTCCCTTGCCTCCTGGTTTAACAAATGTCATAGCTGCAGCAAAGAAAACAACAATAAGAGTGGCAATATAGCGATTCGCTATTATACTTTTTCTCCTTCCCTGCTTTCTTGTACTTACTAACTCCTGCAATGACAAGCGCTGCATCCTTGTTGCTGAATCAAGAGTAGTATTTGCAAAGCTTACAATAAATACTGCTACCATAGGTCGCCCAATGAATTTCGGAATTCCAATAAATTCAAATAAGTTAGCTGCACCAACAATAAAAGATTCCAGCTTTGCTCCTATTCCGCTGTTAGTGGAAGCCCATGACGAATAATACTGATAAAAGGCATCGCTTCCTTTAAACAGTATTCCATTCCTTTCCAAGCCAATACCTAATCCTCCAGCCACACAAACCAGAACAAGAACAGCAAGAAATCCTTCAGTTAGCATTCCTCCATATCCAATAAATAAACTATCCAATTCATTTTTTAATTGTTTAACAGTTGTTCCTGAGCTTGCTATGGAATGAAAACCGGAAATCGCTCCACAGGCTATGATAATAAAAAGTATAGGCATCATGTTTGGAACATCATTGCCAGGCGAAAATGCCCTGTAATTTATTGCCGGAGCAGAGAATACAGGATGGGCCACAAAAACACCTGCAACAATTAATAAAATAGCAACCAACAATTGATGGGAGTTAATATAATCCCTTGGCTGTAAAAGTTTTTGTACAGGCATGGTTGATGCAATAAATACATAAATAAACAAAGCCACACACCAGGTGGATGTTACCAGATTACTTAAGCTATATCCTTCCTGCGAAAGAGATTGAAAGACTTGCATTTTTGATAGATCAATTGGAAAATATACACCAATTAAAATGGTTGCATACATCATCATCAATGAGATAATTGAATACAGCAAATCATTTTTCCCTTTCAGAATCTGGCGCCCAAGCCAAAGAGCTATAGGAATTTGTGCCCATACCGGAATAACAGATTCAGGGTAAAGCATAAATAATGTAGAAACAATAAGTGCAAATACAGAGAGCACAATGAACAACAACAATTGCATAATAAATTGAAAGACATACCTCGATCCTGGTCCAACAATTATTCCTGTAAGGTCTCCTATTGTTTGGCCTTTATACCTGGCCGAAATAACTAAAGTAGAAAAGTCATGGACAGCTCCCATAAAGATAGATCCGAAAAATACCCATAATATTGCAGGCAACCAACCCCATATTATACCAATTGCAGGTCCGACAATTGGACCTAATCCGGCTATAGTTGTAAAATGATGTCCAAAAACAATGTTCTTCTTTGTAGGAACAAAATCAACACCATCATAAAATTCTTCTGATGGCATCTTTTTGTCTGAAACCAACTGAAAAATTTTGTTTGCAAGATATTTTCCATAAGTATGGTATGCTACAATATATCCAATAAATGCAACGATTACAATTATTATTGAGTTCATTTCAATACCTAGTTTTCATAAAAATTAATTCATTTTCAGTAATTTTTCTCATTTATTGCTAAAAAATCATAATTTTAAGCTTCATAATTGCAAAGTAATGAATCCTAACATTAGAAAAATATTAATTCCCTACGATTTCTCAGAATTATCGGATTATGCGGTTAAGCATGCAGTACAAATTGCCAAGATAACCGAATCTTCATTGGTGTTTCTTCACATAATCCATGACCTTCATGATGAGTTAGCGGCCCTTAAAAAACTTGAAGACATAGCCAATAATATTGCTAAAAAATATGGTTTGGAAGTTGATTGTCATGTAAGACCCGGAAAAGTATCTGTTGCAATTAAAACATATGCTGAAACCATTGATGCCTTTCTGGTTGTTATGAAAACTCAGGAACCTACGGGAAAAGAGAGGTTTTTTGGATCACGTTCTGTTCGTGTAATGGCAGGTTCAAAAATCCCATTTTTTGTTGTACAGGAACCACCAAAGAGATTAGCACTTAGACGAGTAGTTTTTCCTATCGACTTTAGAAAAGAAAATAAAGAAAAACTTGCATGGATAAGTTATCTGTCAAAATATTATACTTCAAAAGTTTTTCTGTTTAAGCCAAATGCAAATGATTATATAATCCGGAATAACCTAGAATTTGCAAAAAGGTCTCTCGAAGGAAAAAATATAGACTATGAAATTGTTTCTGCGAAGAGAAAATTCAATATGGTTCAGGAAACCATCGATTTTGCCCACAAAATTGATGCAGAGTTGATTATTATTATGCTTAGTAAAAACATTACAATTGCCAAGACCATGATGGGGCTTAAAGATCAAAACTACATCTCCAACAAGTATAAAATACCTATCATGTGCCTTAATGCTCGTTCAGATCTTAGAAGATACGAAGGCTTTTATTAAAATTTAAATCGGTTCTAGATCTTTTTGTTGCATCCATCCCTGTTTTCCATCAGATAATCGAATCTCATACCAATTATCTAATAAATCAAGGATTTGAACTTTCATACCTTCATGGATAATAAATAAATCTGTTCCTGAATCCCGTGGAGAAGCTTTTACCGTAACTGTAGGTGTCATAACTATGCCTCCATTGCTATTTTCAAGTATATTTCTGGATTTGTATGAAAGAAACAATAATACAAATGAAAGTAACAGGACAATTAATCCTATATAAAAACCAGTCCTCCTCAGCATAAGTCTGGAAGAAAGGAAATATAGAAGAAAAAAAGATATTCCCAGAATAAAACTTATCAAACTAAGTATTGCCCATGTATTTGAAGTAAATAATATAATTAATCCATTGATCCATCTTTTAATAACAAACTCCGGAATTTCGTCAATTTTATCAATTATATACAAGCGTGCTTTTGCAAGGTTATGAAGAATGTCTTCATCCCTGGGTTCAAATAACAAAGCTCTCTCATAATTGAGAATAGATTTTGGATAATTCTGAGTTTTGTAATAGGCATTGCCCAAATTAAAATATAGCTCACCCGATTCCATGCCAAGTGATAATATGTTTTCATACAATTCAATCGCATCTGAATATTCACCTAAGGAATAGTATTCATTGGCCTTATTAAAAACCGAATCAGGATTTGAATTGGCAAAACCATTAAAAAATATACAAAAATTAAATAGTACAGCAGATATAAATAGTTTCATGCCTAAAGTTTTTGATCAAGTTCACTGATAGTTTTTGAAGCTGAATTGTATAAATTTTGAAGATCGGCTTCTGCCTTTCCAGGAGCAAATCTCGCAAATTCACAAGTATCTACTAAATTGAAAAAGTTCGAAATTAGTTGTTCTTCAATATTCTGGGCTTTTAGTTTTCCCTTAGCTTTTTCCCTAGAAAGCTCTGACATCTGAATGTTTAGTTTATCAGACAAATAATTCCATAGAGCTCTCCCTACTTCCTCATAAAATTTCTCCTTCTCATTATTCTTCATAAAAACTCTTGCTTTCTTTAATCTTTTCCCTGCTACCTTTCCTGCTTTTCTATTTCTATATTTTACAATATTTGCAGTTCTTTTGATTTGTTCCTTTCGTAGGAATAGAGTAAGAATGAATAGAATAACTATTAAAATATAAACACCATAAAACCAATTTGAGCCTAAAAGATAATTGCTCTTTTTACGTAAACGTGTGCTAGTTACAATATATCTGATATCACTGCCCAGAAGTTCAACTTCCTCTTTAGAAAGGTTACTTGCCATAACAGAAGTACTGTCATCATCTCCTTTTGCAACAGTTATAAAAAAATCCTGCGTTTTTAAGCTCTTGTACGCCTTTAATGAAGGATCAAAGTATGTTAGAGAAAAAGAAGGTATATGAAAATTACCTGCATGGCGCGGAATAGCAGTATATTCAAAAGTTGCTTTGCCTGTTTTTCCTGAATTGCTATTGTCAATTTGTACTTTTTTGATTGGTTCAAATACATCAAAAGCAGGAGGAAAATTTGCATTTACATCCTCAATAAGTTTTATATTTCCCTTTCCGGATACTGTGACCTTAAAAGTTATGGCATCGTTGGTTGAAACACTTGTTTCATTTGCTGAAGCCTGCAAATTAAAAGTCCCAACTGCCCCGTTAAAATCGGCAGGATGCTGATAAGGAAGCTGCTTAATTGAAAACTTAACTGGTTTGCTTTGTAAATTTACCCGAGTTCGATTATACTGAGGCCCAAAAAATTCATCAAAAATACTTTGCGATTGTCTTTTGGTTTGTTTCTGTATCTCTACTAGTAAATCAAAAGGTTCAATAACAATCTCACCAGATTTTTGAGGATAAAGTATAACCTTCTTTAATACTCCTGAATGGTAGATATCATCTCCTACTTTTTCACGTTCAAGTGAGAATGAAGGAACTTCTACTTCCTGCTGATAAAAACCTACAAAATCAGGGCCTTTAAATCTCTGATCGAAACCTGAAATATTAACTTTTGTGTATATCTTAATCCAGGCAGTTATTTGTTCACCTACATAAGCAGATTTTTTATCTGTAACAAGACGTACAAAAATATCTTCACCGGAAGCTGATTGTGCAGAGGTTTTTGGTTGATCCTGTGTTTTACTATTGGATTGGGCAGCACTGGCATTTCCCGATGAAATCACTTCAATCTGGACAGGATTAGAAACAACCTGCTTTCTCTTATAGCTTGCCTTTGCTCCATCCAGAGTGTATTTTCCACTATTATCAGGAGCCTGCAAATAATATGTGAATGTATAGGTTGAAATTCGTATAGTTTTCCCGCCACCCATACTAATGGATGTACTACTTCCAGTACTTGGACCTCCGAGATATCGAAAATCACCGAAGTCAGGAGGGGTAAATTCATCGATGCTTTTGTCAGCAGTAAATACAAGCTGAAACTGTTCTCCTGCACGCAATACGCTGGGTGCTTTTGAAGTAAAAGAAATATCCTGGGCCCAAATTATTTGGAAAACACCCAATAGGAGAACTATTGCTGGCAAGCCTGATCTAAAAAAATATTTTTTAATTGAATTCTTCATTGCTTGTCATTTATTGAACTTTGTTTACCACTCTTTTTCGGAAGGTACTTTTCTTGCTTTTGCTTTTTCTTCCTGAATCTTTTCCATTACTTCTTTTTCGTCCTGTTCTAAAGCATTAAGTAATCTTTCAGCATCTTCCTTTGAAATCTGTCCCTTGACATTCTGTTGCTGTTGTTGTTGCTGTTGCTGTTGCTGCTGTTGTTGCTGCTGCTGTTGCTGTTGATCTTGTTCTTGCTGATCCTGATTTTGGTCTTTTTTCTGATTCTGATCTTTCTTCTCCTTATCCTGATCTTTTTGATTCTTTTGCTGTTGCTGTTGTTGCTGTTGTTGCTGTTGTTGCTGTTGAAGCATCTTCTGCGCCAGAAACAGATTATGCTTTGCATCAACATCATGAGGATTCATTCGTAAACATTGTTTATAGGCCTCTATGCTCTTTTCAAGCTTTTTTGACATAAAATATGAATTTCCAAGGTTATAATAATAGTCTGGTGAAATATTATCGCCTTTTTCAGAACTTACAAGTGATTCATATTTTGTAATTGCCGGTTCATATTGTCCCTGTTTATAAAGTGTGTTTCCCAGGTTATATGTCGCATTACTTGACTGGGGCTCTTTTTCCAAGGCTTCTCTATAGTACAATTCGGCCTTGCTATACTCCTCATCATTATATTCTCTATTGCCCTTTCTTATCTCTTTCTTCACACCTTGGGCAGAAAGAAACACTGGCAAAAACAACAATAGAATTGCTAAGAATTTATTCATTTCTTTCAGTGTTTTTAAATAATGAAAATCTCTTCAGGTACGGATTTTTCCTCTCTAGTATCAATATATCTACAATTAAAAGCAATAAAGATAAGGCTACAAAATAATGGAACTGATCATCGTATTCTGAATAAATTTTTGTCTCAATTTCAGATTTATTCAAATTATTCAAATCACTATACAATTTATTGAGCCCGACATTTCCGGTTGATGCCCTGAAAAATTCTCCATCACCCTCCTGGGCAATTTTTCTAAGCATAGAGGGATCCATCCTGCTAATAATAACTTCTCCATTTCGGTCTTTCATAAATTCACTCTGTCCACTTCTGCGCAGCAACGGAATAGGAGCTCCTTTAGCAGATCCCATACCGATTGTATATATCTTTATTCCCTTCTCCTTGGCTTTTGCTGCAGCCTGAACAGCATCTCCTTCATGATTTTCACCATCAGATATAATCACAATAACCTTGCTTGATTCCTGATCTTGTGTAAACGATTTTATTCCTAATTCGATTGCCGAAGCTATTGCAGTACCCTGCTTAGAGACAATCTCAGTATTAATATTTGCCAGGAACAATCTGGCAGAAATATAATCAGTTGTCATTGGCAATTGAGTATAAGCATCTCCTGCAAAAACGATCATCCCAATTTTATCATCCTGCATCCGGTTCACAAGATTGACAATTGCCTGTTTGGCTCTTTCAAGCCTGTTTGGCTTAATATCTTCAGCAAGCATACTGCGCGAAACATCAAGTGCTATGATCATTTCAATACCTTCCCGCTTTACTTCTTCAAGTCTCGACCCAAACTGAGGACGAGCCAATGCAATAATTAATAGGAATAATATAAAAAGATAAAGTACAAATTTCAAATGTTTCCTGACTGGCGACCTGTCAGGCATTAAGATATCAAAAAACATACTTGACGTAAATTTTCCCATATTGCGCTTATTCAATTGATTAAACACAATATAAAAGGCAATAATAACAGGCAATGCTATTAACAAGTATAAATAATGATCATTTGCAAATCTAAACATTGCTATTTTTTTTTAAGGTATTGATCTTAATATTGTTTTCTTTATAAAAAATTCGAATAGCAGAAGAATGAAGGCAGTCAATACAAAAGGAAGGTATTCCTCTTCCTTTCTGCTAAACTCTTTTACGTTTATTTTTGACTTTTCCAGTCGGTCTATCTCCTGGTATATTTGCCTCAACTTATTATTATCAGTTGCTCTGAAGTATTTCCCATCAGTAATATCTGATATTTGCTGAAGCGTTTCTTCATCAATCTCAACTTCCATTGACACCATCCTGGTTCTGCCAAACATATCCTGAGCAGGATAATTTGCCATACCTTCTGATCCCACTCCAATAGTATATACCCTTATTCCAAATGCTTTAGCCAATTCGGCAGCTGTAATAGGATTGATCGCTCCCTGATTGTTTACTCCATCAGTAAGAAGAATAATCACTTTGCTTATCGCCTCACTATCTTTTAATCGCTTAATAGCATTTGCAAGCCCCACTCCTATTGCTGTTCCGTCTTCTATCATTCCGCTTTTTATTTCTTTAAAAAGATTTATTAAAACACTATGATCTGTTGTTAAAGGACATTGAGTGAAACTTTCACCACTAAACACTACCAGACCTATACGGTCATCCGGTCTTCCAGCAATAAATTCTATGGCTACATCTTTTGAAGCTTCCAGTCTGTCGGGCTTTAAATCCTGTGCTAGCATACTGCTTGATATATCAAGAGCTAAAACAATGTCAATTCCCTGAGTAGTAACATTTTCCCAACTATTGGTAGATTGAGGACGAGCAAGAGCAATAATAAGTAAACTGAAGACAAGCATACGTAATCCAAAAATCACATGCGACAAGATTTCTTTATACGATACAGGTAAATCTTCTACTGACTTTATTGAGCTAACCTGAACTGAAGATGCAGATTTCAGTTTAAATATGTACCATGCAACCATAGGTATGGCCAACAACAATAAAAATAATAATTTCGGATATGCAAAAATCAAATCACTCATAATCTCTCTCCTTTATTATCCTCTTCACTTTTTACTGATTTCATTGATTCTTCATGCTTTGTTTTATTAATAAAATCATATGCATTATCGAGATGCATTATGTTTTCTTCAGGATTGGGTATTCCTTTGGCAAACTTCACAAGATCAGCGAGATTTAGAAGACTTTCAAGATTCTGAAGATTCAGATCATCAAGTTTCAAGGATTTTATATAATATAATATTTCATCAGATGTTTCTTCCAGGGCACGTATATTAAAACGTTTAAAAATGTACCATCTGATAATATAAGTAATTCTGGTATAATATTCTTTCACTTGTTTCTGCTGCCAAAGCTTTTGAGCTTTAAGTTTATCTAATTCTCTGAATGCAGTAATATGTGGTGGTTCTTCAGGCTTTGCAGGTACCAGAAAACTTTCCTTCCGTTTTCTTTTCTGAATAAAAACATAAATGAAATAGCTTAGGACGGCAATAAAAATAAGTCCCAAAAGCAACAGTAAAATCTCTGTTATTGTAATTGGTACGCGGGCAATTGGTTTGATATCCCTAACAGTATTAGTTGTATCGATTGCTACACCGAAAACTTCAAGATAACTTGCTGAAGATAATACGGTATCTGTAAACTGAGCATCTTTCAGAACAAACTTTTGAGGAGGAATATAATATATGCCTGTATCAAAAGAGGTTATTAATAACTCTAACGACACCTTCCATCTCCCATCATCCATTTTAATAGAATCAATAGCCGGCAAACTAATGATTTCAATTCCTTCGGTTAGTACCGTATCAAAAGAAGGCATGCTAACAATAACATTTTCATTCTTTTTAATGGTATAAGTCAGATTAATCTGGTCGCCTAAAACAATCTGGTTTGTATCAAGTGTAGTCTCAAGAGATAATTTCTGCGGAAATCCTTCAGAAATTACAATGGAAAACAAACCAAAACAAAAAACAATCTTGCTAAAAACTTTCATAAACATAATATCACCCTCTTTTCTTAAACAATTTCATCAAAGGCTGAACATAATCAAGGTGAGTTGCCAGGCAGGTAAAATCAATTCCATGCTTATTCAATAATTCGTCCGTTTCTCTATTCCTGTTATACCAATTGTCTTTATAGGTATTTCGCACTCGACTATTTGCTGTATCGACCCATTTTAATTTACCAGTTTCGGCATCCTTCATTCTTATGATTCCCACATTCGGCAACTCAGTTTCTCTCTGATCATAGACCCGCAAGGCAATCAGATCATGCTTTCTACTACATATTTTCAGAGCATCCTCATAATTTGTATCCATCATATCGGATATCAAAAATGCAGTACTACGCTTTTTAATTGCATTGATAAGGTATTCAAGAGCAACACCAATGTTAGTTCCTCTACTAACAGGTTCAAAATTGATTAATTCACGAATTATCCGCAGTATATGCTGTCTTCCCTTCTTAGGAGGAATGAATTTTTCTATTCGATCTGAAAAGAGAATCACTCCTGTTTTATCATTATTAGATATCGCAGAAAAAGACAGAACGGCTGCCAATTCGGTTATTAAATTTTTCTTAAGACGATCTTTAGAAGCAAATTCTCTTGATCCGCTTACATCAATAATTAACATCACTGTAAGTTCTCTTTCCTCTTCAAAAATTTTAACATATGGATGATTGAATCGAGCTGTTACATTCCAATCTATACTCCGTATATCATCACCGTACTGATACTCTCTCACCTCACTAAAAGCCATTCCTTTCCCCTTAAAAGCACTATGATACTCTCCGGAAAATATTTGCTGTGATAGTCCTCTAGTCTTTATCTCTATCCTTCTTACCCTTTTGAGCAATTCGGCCGTATCCATTTTTTTTATTTTCTTTTTATTGTTACTGTAAAAAACCAATCTCCTTCCGTCAACTCAACAGAATATTTCTGCAATAATTGTCTAAACTCCCACTTGTTCTTAGCAACTTTTGTATACTTCTCATTCAATTCCTTCTCAACATCATTGATATTTGAATAGTCATACATTTTCCTTATCAGTTCACATTCATCTTCATCCGATAAAAAATACAGTATAGTGATCTCATTAATGGGATCTTCGTATTTCAGGTAATTGTAATGAGGATTAACATAACTCGTATTCAATTTAAAATTTTTCTGAGAATTCTTCATCTCTTCAATAATCTCAGTTTTATTCATGCCAATAAAATTCTGGCAATAACTTTCCATTGTAAAGATCCCAGAAATAAAAAACAGCAATGCAATATTCACTTTGATTATCATTATAAAAATTTTAAGGCACCTCTACTGTGTTTAATATTTCTGATATTATATCTTCAGTAGTAACATTTTCAGCCTCTGCTTCATAGCTTAATCCTATGCGATGTCGCAGTACATCATAACAAACAGCACGCACATCCTCCGGAACAACATATCCTCTTCTTTTAATAAAAGCATATGCTTTGGCTGACTTAGCCAAATTTATGCTGGCACGCGGAGAACCACCATAATTAATCATTGATGAAAACTTATCCAGGTTAAAATTTTCAGGAAATCGTGTTGAGAATACTATATCAAGAATGTAATTTTCAATCTTTTCATCCATATATACTTCCTTAACAATATCCCTGGCTTTCATGATATTATCTGCCTTCATTATCTTTGTTGCTGAAGGAAAATCTCTCGCAAGATTCTCTCTTACAATTAGTTTTTCATCTTCCTTGTTTGGATAATCCAATACAACTTTAAGCATAAATCGGTCCAATTGAGCCTCTGGCAAAGGATAAGTTCCTTCCTGTTCTATTGGATTCTGTGTTGCTAAAACTAAAAAAGGTTTGGGAAGGGCAAATGTTTCACCTCCAAGCGTCACATTTTTTTCCTGCATTGCCTCAAGCAAAGCGCTTTGAACTTTAGCCGGTGAACGATTAATTTCATCGGCAAGAATAAAGTTTGCAAATACCGGACCCTGCTTTACAATAAATTCTTCCTTTTTCTGACTGTAAATCATCGTTCCAATTAAATCAGCAGGTAAAAGATCAGGGGTAAATTGAATTCTGCTGAATTTAGCATCAATCGTAGTTGCAAGTGTGTGAATTGCAAGAGTCTTCGCCAATCCTGGCACACCTTCCAGCAAAACATGTCCATCAGATAGCAGGCCTATCAGTAATTTATCAATCAGATTATTCTGACCAATTATTACTTTACTCATTTCAAGATTAATTATATCTACAAATGAACTTTCCTGTTTTATCTTCTCATTTAACTCTTGAATATTGATATTCTTTTGATCCATAGCTTTTACTATTTTTACTCATGTTTTTTTCTAAGCCCGAAAGTACTAATTATAAAGGGAGCTGACTATACTTCTGTTTCCAAAAAAATGTAAAAAACTGCCTTTTACAGAGAATACTTTGTTAAAAAATGTTAACTGATCTAAACAGATAAAGAATTAACTTAAAGCGCTACTTAGATAATATGACTTTCAGATATTTTATAGAGCTTCAGTTTAATGGCAAAAACTTTCATGGATGGCAATTGCAGCCAAATGCTTATACTGTTCAGGGTGAATTAAATGAGAAATTATCTCTGTTGCTTAATAAGCCAGTTGAAACAGTTGGAGCCGGGAGGACAGATAGTGGAGTACATGCAAAATACTTTGTAGCTCACTTTGATATTAAGAAAGAACTTATCAATTTGCCTAAACTAATCCATAAACTGAATAATTTTCTTCATGAAGATATTCGCGTTATTGGCATACATCCTGTTTCAAACAAGGTCCATGCAAGGTTTAGCGCACTTTCAAGAACCTATAAATACTTTATATCAACCCAGAAAGATGTATTCAGGAAGGACCTGGCATGGCAACTGTTTTATAATTTAAATTTAGAAGCAATGAATTCAGGAGCCTCAGAACTATTGAAATATTCAGATTTTACAAGTTTTAGTAAACTCCATACAGACGTAAAAACAAATACCTGTAAAATACACTTATCACAATGGACACGAGAGGAGAATATGTTGATTTATACTATAACAGCTGACCGATTTTTGAGAAACATGGTCCGATCCATTGTAGGTACTCTAATTCGCATAGGAAAGGGTAAATTATCCCTTGATGATTTCATTGAAATAATTAATTCAAAGGATCGGTCAAAAGCCGGGGAATCAGCTCCAGCTCAAGGTCTGTTTCTGCATGAAATCGCATATCCTTTCCCTCTATTATAATGCTATGTTTAAATCTTTTTTTAATAGAAAAGAAACAAATAACTATTTTTAGACGTTAAACAAGCAAAACAACTAGTAATGAGAAAGATTATTTGGCTTGCATTAGTATGTACATCATTTTTGGGTGCAAATGGACAGACTGAAATTTCCCGTGCGGAAGCCATGTTCATTTACAATTTTTCGCGTTTGATTGAATGGCCTGCTAATTATAAGACAGGACCTTTTGTCATAGGTGTTTATGGATCCTCAACAATACAAAATGATCTTAAATCTTATACAACAGGAAAAAGGGTTGGCAGCCAGCCAATTGCAGTTAAAACATTTACTACACCATCCGAAATTTCTACCTGCCATATTCTTGTAGTGCCCTTTAATAGTTCCAAACAATTGGATAACATTGTTCCTCAATTATCAGGAAAAAGTACTTTACTCATCACTGAAAAGAGTGGTGCGATCAGTAATGGAGCTGCAATAAATTTTGTCATTATCGGCAACAATTTAAAATTTGAATTAAGTCCTGGAAATGCTACAAAATATGGCATAAAACTAAGCTCCAAGCTGAGTGAGATGGCATTTAAGATTTATTAGTTAATTTTTCCTCAAGAATTCCAAATTTTCCAAGCCTTTTCAGCTTGCTTATGCAACATAGGCAATCCGTTTATTAAGATGGTATTTCTTTTCTCACCTTCTTTCAGAAATAAACTCTTTTGTGGATTGTATATCAAATCGTAAAGAATATGCTTTTTCCCAAGACCTCCATATGGAATATCAGGTTTGTCCGTAATGTTGGGAAACATTCCAATTGGGCTGGTATTGACAATAATATGATAATGAGTTATTAATTCTTCCGTTAAGTCTGTATAAGAATAAATATCTGGATTCCTTGGTTTACGAGATACAAAATGACAATCAACATTGTGTTTATTCAGTATATATTCCACTGCCTTTGATGCACCGCCAGTTCCGAGAATAAGCGCCTTTCTATGATCTTTTGTTAACACTTCCAGAAGAGGACTTTCAAATCCGTAAATGTCTGTATTGTATCCTTTTAGAAAAGGTTCTCCTTTAGCCCTGGAAATTTTAATGGTGTTAACCGCTCCAATCGTAGCCGCTTCATCATCCATTTCATTAAGAAAAGGAATTACAAGCTGTTTGTAAGGAATAGTTACGTTTAATCCAATCAATTCTTTATTCTCTTTGATTAGTTTTTTCAATGCAGTTATATCCTCCAAAGGATAATTGTCGTATATGCAATCCGGAATATTTTCTTTTTGAAATTTCTCAGAAAAGTAAGCTTTCGAAAAACTATGTTCCAGTGGAAATCCTATTAATCCGAATTTTTTCATAATTATGCATCTTCCTCAATCAAACCAGCATATTTCTCAATCAGCCATATTGAAACTATTCCTACCAAACAAACTGCAACAGCAATAATTGTTTCATTTAAATCAGAGGGTAAACCTTTGTTATATCCTGTAATAATCTCTTCAAGTTTTCCATCTCTTCCTACAATAGATTCTTTTATTGCGGTTTGCCAGGGCCACAATATACTTAATGATCCAAGAATAAATCCTGTCAGGATAGAAATTGTTATGTTCCTGTATTTTTTATACACCCAGGACAAAAAATGAGAAAAGACAATTAACCCCACAACAGCACCAATACCAACAGGTATTAATATTTTCAGGTTTAAATCACTTACAGCGTCAATCATTACCAGTTGATAATTTCCCATAAGAATCAATACAAAAGATCCGGATAAGCCGGGAAGAATCATACTGCAAATTGCAACTACACCACACAATATCAAATAATATGATGCAGCATTCTCTGCAGCAGGCTTAACTAAGGATATATAAACGGCTATTGCTGTTCCAAGCAAAAAAGCAATTACTACTTTAAAATCCCATTTTGTAATTGTCTTTCCAACGAAATATACAGAAGCCATAATTAAACCAAAGAAAAAGGCCCACACGTATACAGGATGTTTTTCAAAAAGAAACTTAAGAAGCCATGCCAGTGAATATATGCTGATTCCTATTCCAAGAAATACAGAAACTAAAAATCCAAGATTTATATGTTTCGAAAATTCTTTTAACCTTCCTGTAAATAGCAATTGAATAGCTTTCAAGTCAAAAGACTTAATAGAATCTATTAACTCCTCAAATATACCTGTGATTAAAGCAATAGTCCCTCCTGATACACCAGGAATAACATTGGCAGCTCCCATTCCAATACCTTTAAAAAGGAGTGATAAATAGTCTTTGAAAGTCCTTTTCATTCTAATACATTTTTGATGCTAAAGTACAGTTAAGATTCCTAAAACAACAATCCGTACAATATTTTGCTGGTATATACTTAATTCTTACAGTTGTAGAATTTATATCTGGAAATCAAGATTTGGTAAATAATCTGATTTTTGCTGTTTGAGCTGTTGATATTCCTCTGGCAGGAAATCAAAAAAAGTATCACCCCGCAGCCCAAGCCTTAAACATTCAAGAGGTATTACCAAATTAGGAGCAATATTACCTAAATTGACATTCGCACCAAAAATTTTCACAAACCAAACCTGTTGTTTGCCATTTGGGGCTTCCCAAATTATATCAGAAGAATTGATTTGAGAGGTAATGGTATTAATAAGATCTTCATTGGCTGTTCCATCGCTGTTGTAAATCCCAATTGTGCCGCTTTCCCTTGCTTCAGCAATTACTTTTGCAGATCCGGCCTCTATCTCTTCTTTCATCATTTTTGCCCACTGATTGGCAGGAATAAATACTCCACGTTCTTTTGATCCTATTTCAGACAGTACAGTCACCTGCTTTGAGAATAGTCTGATATATTCAAGCTTCTTCTCGTGTGGCATACTCAACGATCCATCTGAGATTTCAATGAGATCAAGTTTATACTTGTCAATATATTTTCTAAAGTCATCAATCATATTTCTGATGAAAAAAGCTTCAAACAATGTTCCGCCAAAGTATGGTCTTATTCCAGCTTTTCTATATAAGTTGAGTTTTTCTTCCAGTTTGGTAGTAATGATTGATGTTCCAAAGCCGAATTTTACGAAATCTGTAAACTCTCCACTTGATTCAATAAAATTTTCTGTTTCCTTAACACTCAATCCCTTATCCATAACCATTGTCAGACCTTCTTTCCTTGGCTTGGAATTTCTCTCCGGTAAATACGGCAACTTAAAATTCATTTTTATCAACTTAATTTCTTGTATTTCTTAATCAGGGCAGTTATTGTCTTATTTTTTGATAGAACTAGATATTGAGATAAAAGTTCACTATGTTCATTATAATCAATAGTAAGTCCTTTCTCAAAAAATTCATAAGCCAATTTAGATTGATCAATATGCAGGTAGTAAACAGCAAGATTATAATTGATTGTAGAAATATCATTATTGTATTGATAGGCTTTATTTAAAATACTTATAGCATCTTGTACCTTCTCTTCAATAAAAAGTATATCTGCATGGGAAATCCATGCTTCATAATCATTAGGGTCAAGTTCTTCTGCCCTCTTGTATGAATCAACAGATTTTTCAAATAAATTAAGTTTTTTGTAAACCTTTCCAAGCATAAACCAATACTCAGGATTTTCTGGATCAATTTCATTGGCGCGAACAAAATAGTTCAAACTCTTTGAGTAAAACTTTGATTGGAAATTTGACATTCCTAATCCATACCAAGCATCTGCAAAAGTATTATCAATTTCAATAGCCTTAATATAATAATGAGAAGCCCTGCTGTAAAGTTTTAGCTTTTCATAGCACTCACCAACATAAGTGTATGCCTGAACATTATCAGGTTCGATGAATATTATTTCTTCAAACGTCTTAATAGCTTCATTGTATAATTCGCTATTAACCAATGTATTTGCCTTACTAAAATATGCTGACACATAATCGGGACAAATGGCAATTGCAAAATCGTAGGCCTCAATGGCTTTATCATTTTCATCAAGGTTTGTATAGACCATACCCAGATTAAACCAAATATTTTCAGCATAAGGCTCGATACTCAGGTACTTGTGATAATAAATAATACTTGTCTCAAGTTGATCTATTCTTTCATATACCATCGCAAGCTCTTGCAGTACAAATATGTTTGTAGGATTTACTTCATGGGCAAGAAGCAAATATTTAATTGCCAGATCATATCTACGTGTATTGAGGTAAGAAAAAGCAATGGAAAAAATGATATCATCTTTCCCCTCAACAGTTAATCGTATAGCATTATTAAAAGCAGACCTTGCAGCTTCTTTTTTTCCTAGGATGTTCAAAGCTGTACCCTTAAGTAAATAAAAATCTCCATTAGATGATTCAATAGGCTCAATTTCGCGTAAAAAGTGTAATCCTTTCGAAGGTTTGCCATTTTGAATGTATACGTGTGCAAGTCTGAGTTTTATTGTTGTTGCCTTGGGATGCTGTTTTAACCCAAACTCAATGGCAGCTTTGGCATTGTGAATATTATGCTGATCAAGATAATAATCAATAATATTTTCAAACTCGTATACATCAAAAAAGAATATAGAGTTTGCATTCAGCATTTCCTCAAACCGGTTTATCGATTCAATGATACCTTCCTCTTCATAATATGATTCCTGACTTTCGCTCATGCTGATTTACTATACTTAATCTAATTTACTAATAAATAAATATGGTTCTGATTTCAGATATTAACAGCCTGCTATTTATTTCTTCTCTTTCGTTTGATCTATATTGCATTATCCAGTTAATAATTTTTTATTCTTCTGTAGATGTTTCTTCTATACTCTTAATTATTAATTCCAGCTCTCGAATCAGACTTCCAAGAATATTATTAAGCTCAGTATTTGAGTTTGTCTGATCCTCTTCCGCCAATTTATCTCGTATAATCTTTATTTGATTCAATAAATTGGCAGTTTTACGCAAATGTTGTTTTGTATTTAAAGCAGGATCTTTTGCAATAATTAATTCAGATTTTATCTTAAAATACAAATCATTGAATTTTAAAATTTCCTGGGCCGTTTCAATTCCAAACTCAGACACCAAAGCCTTATAAAGAGATAGATCGGCATTGTAACTCTTCGGATTCCACAGGAAATCAGAAGCTGTTTGAAGTCTTATTCTGTCAAATACATTTGATACATTGTAAGCAACTATAATCTTATCAATATTATCATAAACCTCAGGCACTATTTCATTTTCATAAGGCTCAAATATACTTGCGGTTAAAAGCTTATACGGATATAAAGGATCATAACCAAAGTAACCCATATTCCTGTCTCTTGGATACATTGTATAGTCGAGGAATGCAATCGGAAACTTGCATTGTTTCTTGAAATACAGCAAGTCTGCTTCATCAATTTTCCAGCTTTGCAGATCATACCCGCTCCAGATACAAGAGATTTTTTGACCACTGTAATTGTTCTGTGAACCACAAAAATGATTTGAACTAATATTCAAATTACTTGAATAGCAGGGCATAAATTCAACAGGAAGGCTTATGGAACGGACAAAGTCATTAAGCATATTCAAATTAGAATTTTCTGTTTTATTAGTACAGTTCTTACTTGAATAGTTCAGTGCAGCTTCAATATTAATCTCTTCTTTAAAAGGGAAGTGAAACATAAAAGCTAGACCAGCGACATTTTTCTGGTAACTGCTAATAAGATTTTGTAATATGGAAAGGTCTTTAGTGTAATTTTCAGATTCAGAATCCATGTCATAGTATAACCATTTCAAAAAAATACTTTGATTGTTGTTTCCTGACATTAGCTGTTTCGTCATCTCGGATCTGGCAGGCAAATAAATATTACTAAAACGGGTCTGAATGGTAGTATTGAAAAATTTCAATGAATAATCATTGAGTCCGGTTATTAAAAGCGATCTCTCATCTCTGAAAGGATAATCTATTACGTTGGCATTATGAAAAAGCAATTTTTTATTGTCAAAAAGTTGCAATGCTGCCTGAACAGCATAATAATTGGCATTTGAAGAATTTCCATAAAGAAAAACAACATTTTTAATGTCATCAGGAGAATGTATAAAGAATCCTTGCTTCTTTCCACTTATTTCTTGAAGTGGAAGCTCGCTTCTGTGCTTATTGAACAAAATGTTGTTGCCAATAGAAAAAACAATGGAGGCATTATTATCATCCGGCAGACTTCCTTCTTTAATAAGACTTGGGATATATAAACTATCTATGCCTGCAATTGAAATCAAGTATTCTTTTATTCTTCTCTCGAATTCCTTAGCCGCATCCATAGTTATCCTGTCAGGAGAATAAGGAATAAGAATAACCGGAAAACTTTCTTTGTAGTAGGGTCGGTAATAAATTACCGATTCCAGAATATCAACATCTACAGGTTGAGGAACAATCAAATCACTTTTTGATAATATAGTATCAAAGTATGAGGATACTCTCTCAAGGGTAGTAAAATTCCACTTGGTATACCTGAAATCAATATCATCCATCCATAAATCACCTGTACCTTTCAATCCCACAAAAATTCGCACAAACTTAGCATCATCCTGCAAGTCACCATCCTGGTAAGGGAAAATATGTGAGCGTCCAAGAATGTGCAACCATCCTGTTGAATCTATTTCTTGAAAATTAGCAAAAGACAAGCCTTTAAAGGAATTATCAATATTTGACTTGTAATATTCTGAGTATTTCTTTTGACTTATTTGTATTTTGTTTTTATCATAATACAAAACCCGGATATTCACAGCATCAAATATTTTTGTCCCCAGTCTTGATTTTGGATTGAATATATCCTTTAAATTAAGGTAAAGAGATAATGAGTAATTTCCTGGTATCACTCTGATGTAATCAGACAATACTCCTTGTCCTGTGCTTTCTGTTTCATCAGCATGCCTACGTTGAATATGTATACTATGCAATCCGCTATGTACAAGACCTGAGTCATTAAGTGCAGAATCGCCATCAGAATTAATCCACACAACGGATTGACCAATAAGACTCCAGCCATCAACCTTTATTGAAGATGTAAGAGAATCAAGTTTTTTTACTCTTCCTATTTCAAATGAACTGTTATAGACCAGATTCTGATCATCAAATTTTTGCTTCCTCGTTTTATAATTCACAGAAAGTGGATCTGTGCTTGTCCACTTTTCATACTCCCCTGAATCTTTTTTCCCCGGCTTACAATTCTGCAGCAACAGTGAAAAAATGATTAAAAGACTCAGATAATGTATGGAAGTAATAATGCATTTCATGGATCGATGTATTTCTGCTTATTCATTTGTTAGATAGAAGTACTTGAATTACTATTGATTCTAAGTTATGTATAAATTACGAATAGATTTTCTTTTTTGCTGCCAGAAGCGTATTATTCAGCAGTGATACCCGAGTCATAGGGCCAACACCTCCAGGCACAGGTGTAATGAAACTGCATTTGGGTGCTACTTCATCAAATAGAACATCACCTTTTAATTTAAATCCTGATTTTGTGTCATTTGAAGGTACACGTGTAGTACCCACGTCAATAACAACTGCTCCTTCTTTTACCATATCCTTAGTAACAAAACCCGGAAGGCCCAGGGCAGCGATCAAAATATCGGCATTAGCGCATACATTTTGAATATCTTTTGTTCTGCTATGAGCTACAGTAACAGTTGCATCAATTCCCTTTTGCGATAATAGGATGCTCAATGGACGACCGACGATCTGGCTACGGCCAACGACTACGCAATTTTTTCCTTTTGTCTCAATCTTATAGCGTTTCAAGAGCTCCATTATTCCAAAGGGAGTAGCCGATACGAAAGTAGGCAGACCAATTACCATTCTTCCAACATTGGCAGCATGAAAACCATCTACATCCTTTTTTGGATCAATAGCTTCGATTATTTTTTGCTCTGAAATATGTTCTGGTAATGGAAGCTGAACAATAAATCCATCGAGATTGTCATCATTATTCATTTCCTCAATCTTCTTCAGAAGTTTTTCCTCTGTCACATCATCTTCGTATCTAACTAATGATGATTTAAATCCTACTGCCTCACAATCTTTAATCTTATATGCTACGTATGTTTCACTTCCTCCATCGTGTCCAACAAGTACAGCAGCCAAATGAGGAGCTTTAGCACCTTTAGCTATCATTTTTTCTACTTCTTGTTTAATCTCAAGCTTAATATCGCCTGCTATTTTTTTACCGTCAATCAGCTGCATAAGTAAAATATTGTTTGGTTAAAATTATTTTTTCATTCCTGGCATACTACCCATCATCCGACTCATGTTCTTACCCTTTTGCATCATTTTCATCATCTTTCTCGTTTCATCAAATTGTTTTAGCAAACGATTTATTTCCTGAACATCAGTGCCACTTCCGGCAGCAATTCTTTTTTTTCTACTCCCATTAAGTAATGTAGGTACTTCTCTTTCTTCAGGAGTCATAGAATGTATAATTGCTTCAATGCTATTAAATGCATCATCATCAATATCAAGATTTTTCATCGCTTTCCCAACTCCCGGTATCATGGAAGCAAGATCTTTTATGTTTCCCATTTTCTTGATCTGTTGAATTTGCTTGATGAAATCGTTGAAGTTAAATTGATTCTTGGCAATTTTCTTCTGAAGTTTTCGGGCTTCATCAACATCAAACTGATCTTGTGCTTTCTCGACCAGGGAAACAATATCACCCATACCCAGAATTCTGTCGGCCATACGTTCAGGATGGAACAGATCGAGAGCTTCCATTTTTTCACCAGCACTAATAAATTTAATGGGTTTTTCAACAACCGAACGTATCGATAATGCTGCTCCACCTCGTGTGTCTCCATCTAATTTTGTAAGAATAACACCATCGAAATTTAATCTCTCATTGAATTCTTTAGCAGTATTAACTGCATCCTGACCTGTCATTGAATCCACTACAAAAAGAGTTTCTGTAGGTTGTACAGTCTTTTTTATGGATTCTATCTCTTTCATCATTTCTTCGTCAATGGCCAAACGACCAGCCGTATCAATAATAACCAGATCCTGACCCTTCTTTTTTGCTTCTTTTATTCCATCCTTTGCAAGTTTCACAGGGTCTTTGCTTCCTTCTTCAGTGTAGACTGGTACTCCAATCTGCTCACCCAGCACCTGCAACTGTTCAATGGCAGCCGGACGATACACATCACCTGCAATAAGCAGGGGATTTTTTCCTCTTTTGGTTTTTAAGTGATTTGCCAGTTTGCCTGCAAATGTGGTTTTCCCTGATCCCTGGAGTCCGGCAACCAGAATTATTGCCGGATTACCTTTTATATTAATGTCTACATTGCTACTCCCCATCAGTACGGCAAGTTCGTCATGAACAATTTTCACCATCATCTGACCTGGTTTAACAGAAGTTAATATCTTCTGTCCCAGTGCTTTGTCTCTTACAATGTCAGTAAACGACTTAGCAATTTTATAATTTACATCGGCATCAAGAAGGGCTCTGCGAACTTCTTTTAAAGTTTCTGCTACATTTATTTCAGTAATTATTCCCTGCCCTTTCAGTATTTTGAAAGATTGCTCAAGTCGTTCCGAAAGATTATCAAACATAATTTTAACTCATTTATCAGGTCGCAAAAATAAAGATTATCAACTAAAATCACATACGTTCCGGTACTTCAATTCCCAAAAGATTCATAGATTGCTTAATTAAGGTACCTGCAAAATCTGAAAGATTCAATCTCATGGATCTTATATCTTTATTCTCTTCTTTCAATATGGGATATTCATGGTAAAACTGGTTGTATTCTTTTGCCAGTTCATAGGCATAATTTGCAATTAAAGCCGGACTATAAATCTTTGCAGCTTCTTCCACTATCGCAGGATATTCATGCAACATTTTCAGCAAGGACTTTTCTTTTTCGTTCAGCGATACCGAAGAAGAATAATCATCAGAGAATTCTATTTTCATATCAACGGCTTTTCTAAGCACGGAGCGTATCCGGGCATGCGTATATTGAATGAAAGGCCCAGTATTGCCATTAAAATCAATTGATTCCTGAGGATTGAAGGTCATATTTTTTGCAGGATCTACTTTTAGAATGAAATATTTTAAAGCCCCTAATCCTATCATCCTGTATGTATTTTCCTTTTCCTTCTCATCCAATCCTTCAAGCTTTCCCAAATCATCGGCCATTGAGCGGGCTGTATTTATCATTACCTCAATTAAATCATCGGCATCAACAATTGTACCTTCGCGAGACTTCATTTTGCCTTCAGGCAATTCAACCATGCCATATGATAAGTGATAGAGATCTTTTGCCCAGCCATATCCTAGCTTATCCAGGATTATTGAGAGTACTTTGAAATGATAATTCTGCTCATTCCCAACAACATAGATCATTTTATCAAACTCATAATCCTGCTGTCTAAGCTGGGCAGTACCAATATCCTGTGTCATGTACACTGAAGTGCCATCAGAGCGCAGTAAAATTTTCTCATCCAATCCATCCTTTGTCAGATCAGCCCAAACTGAATTGTCTGGATGCTGAGTGAAAATGCCCTTGTCAAGACCTCCTATTACGGTATTTCTGCCAACAGAGTATGTGTCTGATTCATAGTAGATCTTATCAAAATCAACTCCAAGTTTATCATAAGTAACATCAAAGCCTTTATAAACCCAATGATTCATTTTTTCCCATAAAGAACGTGTTTCAGGATCATGTGCCTCCCATTTTCTAAGCAATTCCTGTGCTTCAAGAATTAGGGGTGCAGACTTAGTCGCTTCTTCTTCAGAAATTCCTTCTTTAACCAAATCCTGAATTTGCTTTTTATATTCCTGATCAAATTTCACGTAATAATCCCCAACCAGATGATCTCCCTTCTTGCCCGAAGATTCCGGAGTCTCTTCATTGCCCCATTTTTGCCAGGCCAACATTGACTTGCAAATGTGAATTCCACGATCATTCACAATATTTGTTTTCACAACTTTCTTTCCGCTTTTACCAAGAATCTGACAAATCGACCAACCCAGGAGGTTGTTTCTGATATGGCCCAAGTGCAGAGGCTTATTTGTATTAGGAGAAGAATATTCCACCATATAAAGCTGCGAATCTTTATTCTCTTCTATTGATCCATAGTTATCGTCAGATGAACCCTCCTTCAGAAAATCGATGTAATAGTTATCAATAATTTCAAGGTTTAGAAAACCCTTTATAACATTGTAATCTTTAACAATTTCAACTTTCTTATTCAGGTATTTACCAATATCGTCTGCTGTTTCCTCAGGAGATTTTTTTGAGAGCTTTAAAAGCGGGAAGACAATAACTGTGATATCACCATCAAACTCTTTGCGGGTTTTCTGCAATTGAATCAATTTATTGTCAGGCTTAACATTGTAAAGATTAATGATGCAATTAATAATATTTTCAGAAATTACCGAAGCGAGTTTCATAAATGCGATTTACTATTTGAAAACAAAAAAACCTCTATGCAAAGAGGCTACAAAGATAATATTTGAATTCAATTCCCGACCAGAAAAGAATAAACTGTTCGTTAATTAATCTCCTCTCCCACGTGGCATAGATTTTCCTCAAAGTGGGTTTTTTGTGAAGGCGAACGCTGGCCGGACAAAATCACCACAGGCGTTGATTGCATTGTGGGCAAAGGCCGATGATAATTTTGCCATTCTTGTCCGGACGAACTGAGTTGTCGGGATTCTGACATTCATCGTCAGGACTCAAAGTTCAAACTCAAAACTGCTTTTCTCTCATCATAATCTTCAAGAAGCAAGTCTTCAAAAGGTTTAAAATTTCTAAATATCTAAGCAGGTAGTAAGGTATGAGCCTTGGAGTAAGCCAATTATTTTGATATCATAACAAAAAGTTTTAGGTTTGTTGAAGCTTGAAATAACCCAATTCAAATATTAATTTATCCCCCTGAAATTTGGAGCACAAATTGTAAGAATAAACAATACTTTTAGTTGCCATAAATGAGTTGTAATTAATAATAAGAAAGTAAGTATGGATTTGTACTCAATTTTTAAAAAAACAATAACCCAAATAGTTGGCAGATCAGTCTTACTTCGTTATGAATACCTTTTTAGATATATATATTATTTAAGATTTATTGGAAATAAATATCAATGTAACATTTGCGACAAGAAATTAAATTCATTTATATCTGTAAATAATGATAGATTTTGCCCAAGATGTGGAAGCCTTCAGAGAACTAGAAGATTATGGAATATTCTTGAAACAGAATTTTTGAATGAGAATTATAAAATTCTAGATTTCTCCCCATCAAGAAGTATATATCGAGTTCTGAAAAAGGGAAATTACTTTTACATCAGCTCAGATTTATCGGGAGATTTTCTTTCCGATGTATCATATGACATAACAGATATAGATTCGGTAGATAATAATTTTGATTTGATAATATGTTATCATGTACTTGAACACATAGTGGATGACATAAAGGCTATGAATGAACTTAGAAGGGTCCTTAAAAAAGGTAGTTATTGTATTGTTCAAACACCTTTTATTGATGGGGAAATATTTGAAAATTACTCATATGCTACTCCTGCGGAGAGAGAGAAATACTTTGGTCAATCAGACCATGTCAGAATTTATTCAATAAAAGGGCTAAAGAATAGATTGGAAAATGCAGGATTTCAAGTTGAAATAAGAAATTTTAAAGAAAAAAATGAAAATATTAATGGATTTAGTGATAAAGAAACTGTCTTGATTTGTCAAAAAACATAATAACTACACACAATACACATTAAAGAAGTTCTTTAATATAGATAATTAGTATTAAAAAATGATTTCAATTTGTATTCCAATTTACAATTTTATAGTAGTTGATCTAGTAAAGAATTTGGCTGCTCAATCAAAACTTTTAGACGTTCCTTCTGAAATTATTCTTATTGATGACTGCTCGGATAGCTCTTTTAAGATAATAAATGAAAGTGTTTGTGCAGAAGAAGTTTATATCCAATTAGAAAAAAATATTGGACGTGCCGCTATAAGGAATCAGTTCCTTAATTATGCAAAATATGACAACCTCCTTTTTTTAGATTGCGACTCGATTATTTCCTTAGATGATTTTTTATCAAAGTATATTAATGCCATAAGTGAACACCCTAATCAATTAATATGTGGTGGGAGAGAATATCAGAAATTACCTCCAAAGAGGAGTGAAATGCTTAGGTGGAAGTATGGGATAAAAAAAGAAAGTAAAACTTTTGAGCACAGAAAACAGAATCCCAATAAATCATTTATGACCAATAATTTCGTAATTAATAAGGAAATATTTAAGTCTATACAATTTGATGAAAGACTTGTTGAATATGGAAACGAGGATACATTATTTGGATTTGAATTAAAAAAAAGAAATATTAATATTATTCATATTAATAATCCTATAATAAATGGCGACCTAGAGGACAATGCAAATTATATTTCTAATACAGAAAAAGCAATTTACAACTTGACTAATATACTTGAATTTACAAACTATGATAAGGACCTGATTGAAGACGTTACGCTTTTACGAATCTATTACAAAGTATACAAAGTGAGAAAATTCATTAAAGTAATATTTGTAATACTAAAGCCCGCAATTAAATATTTCTTGTCTAATGGATATGTAAGTCTTTATTTATTTGATTTTTATAAATTGGGAATACTTATAACAAAAATGAACACCACACAATAAAAAATATAGGGGGATTGAGCGGATAGTTTTATAAATGAAATACTTGCGGTAAATAAACATAGTTGAAATAGATTGATTGATTAATACTATCATTAAAATATCCTCAACACAATCGACTTTGACTTTGTCTACCTCACATATAAAATTAGTTTTCAATTCATATAAACTAAAATAACTACTTGACCCTCTACCCATAAATAAGCCTCTATTTTTTATCTTGCAAACCGAAAGCAAAAAGATGCTGCGAGATTTGGCTTATTAATATAGTTGGCAATAAACTGATCAGAGACAAGAGTTGAAGCACAATCCAAAAACAACAAATATTTAAATTTGGCCAAGACAGCAAGTCTGTTTCGAATTCTTGATCTGCCTACATTTTCAGGTTCCTCAGTATATACAACACCTTTATAGCCAGTAATATCTTTATTGATCTTCTTAAACTTTTAATCAGAAGCATCATCAACAACTATTATTTCGAAGGGTATTTTTAATTTAAGAGCCTGATTACTCAGAGTCTTTACCAGCTCAGGTATATCATAATTATATACTGGGACAAGTACTGAAAACATGCATTTTAGGGTTTCAAAAGATTCGCAAAATAAAACGTAATTAATTTTATAATATTGTCATTTATTTAGGTTTTCATTTTATATTCCACAACGATGAAAAAACTGTTCTTACTAACACTGATTCTCTCATTTGCGTACAAGCTAAATGCATCTTCCGATGTCAATGATAAATTAAAGATACACTTTCATTCTGAAGTTAATAGTCCTCTAACCCTAAAACTAGCCTATTATTATGGAAGTAAAGTATTTCTTCAGGATAGTATTACCCTCAAAGCTTCTGGAAAATTAGCATATACAGGAAATTTCCATGAGGGCATTTACTTATTGGTTTTCCCCAATACGGATGTGTATGAATTTATGGTTAATGAAAACAATGAACTTTCAATAAGAATTTCTTCTGAAAAAAATGCATATTATTCCTCCATTCGTGGGGATTCAATCTCAATAGCATTTGATATCTACCATAAAAGAATGGCCGGAATTATAAACCATATGGATTCTCTGAAACATTCACTTTCAGTAGCTGGAAGTGATGAAATTCGAGACAAATTAAAAAAGAAAATTAATTCTGGTAAGGATAGTTTGCAATTAATAAATGATGTACTTTCTTTAAAATATCAGGGAACATTTCTGGGGAATTACTTGCAGGCACAAATGCCAGTTACTATACCAAAGTTAATGGAAAAGGTCATTTCATCTGATTCTCTTGGTTTGTTAAAAAAGCTATATTATTATAAGAATCATTATCTCGACCAGATTGACTGGAACGATCGTCGACTTATTTATACGCCTGTAATGGAGGATAAAATAAATGATTACTTCGTAAAATTCGTTCAAAAAACACCTGAATCAAATTCGGCCGCCATTGATACAATCTTGAATAAAACAAACAACCAGGAGGTTAGCAAGTTTCTTACAGATATGCTTTTTGAAAGGTTTGAGCAAAATAAGCACAAATCCTTAGACGAATATGCCTACTTGTATTTAGTTAAACAGTATTATTTAGGAGGAAAAACTCCGTGGATGAATGATGATCAGATCTCAATTCTTGAAGCCGAATACAACCGTTTTTGGCCAACATCTATCGGGCAAATTGCCCCGCCAATTCTCCTGCCTGATAAGGACGATCAACTGGTGAATCTTGATAATATTCATTCAACTTACTGCCTTGTATTCTTCTGGAATTATGAATGTCAGCATTGTCAGAGAATTCTTCAGGAAATGGCATCTCTGGTTTCAAAATACAAATATCTAAATATTCAGGTTCTCTCTGTATTTACTGGAGAAAATCTTGAGATATGGGAGGCATACCTTGCTAAAAAAATTCCTCGATCATGGGAAAATACATATCAGAAAGGACAGAAAACTAAGCTTACAAGTGTGTATAATGTTTCTGTCATTCCAAGTATTTATCTACTGGATACCAATAAAATTATTCTAAATAAAAATGTAACAGTCTCTGAGCTTGATGGCTTTTTCTTTGAACATGCTAAAGAGAAAGCAGCATCGAATAAATAGCAATTAATCTTTCCTTATTTCGCGGGATCATCTTTAATAAGTACCGAGAAAATAAAAAGAATAACAGCCGATGCAGCAAATACAATTAGCAGAGAATACAAAACTTTAATCATTACCTGCTCAAGATCAATAATTCCCCAAATTCCAAGTATTGCAATAATTGTAAAAATAAGTACCAAACCTATAAGTACATAAGAAACTGCTTTTTTAATATTGCTCATAGTATTAGGTGTTTGATTTCAGAAACTAAATTATTAATTATTAATTATTAATTATCAATTACAATTATAGCTTAATTTCTTTAAAATATTCTCCTTCCCTCACTTTTACCTGACTTTTAAAATACTGCTCAGTAATTGGTTTTCCATTCATTGAATAATCTGTTCCCCAGCTAAATTTAACTTTCCTGAATTCTCTGATTTCATTTCCTCTGTAAACTACGAATCTCTCAATTGTACTTATTTTTTCCTTATGAATTTCAAGAGTTACACCCTGTGGATAATCTTTTTTAAGTGCATCTAAGTATTTATCTCTTTCACTATCGTTCACAAAATCAAGTGATGCCAATTTTGAGGGTCTTGCACTGGTTTCAGTAGCTGTTGAAGTTGTTGCAGCAGCAACAGCAGCATTTTTAGCGGCTTCTTTTTGTGCAATAATTCTTTCGAATTCAGCAATTTTATTTAAGCGCTGTTGTGGATAAGTCTCTGAAGATTTCATACTTAAAGCCTGCATATATTTGGCTTTTGCAGTCACATAATCACGGCTATCATAAGCCTTATCTGCTTCAGTAATAACTGAATTATACCTCTGTTCATATGCTGCCTTCTCTTGTCTTGTCTTATCAATTTGAGCTAGCTGCCCATTTATTTTAACTATCTGACCTGTAGGGTAAGTTTCATTAGGTTTAAAAGAAAGTGCTTTTTCATACTGAGTCTTTGCCCCTTCAAGATCATTCTGTCCATACAAACGATCTGCCATCGTAATTGCTTCCTTGTATTTGAATTCAGTAGTTCTTTGTTGGTCCGCCAGACGAGTTTGCTCAGCAATTTTAGCTTCGATTTTTGAAATTTGAGTTTTTGGATAAGGCTCTACTGGTTTAAGACTTGAAGCTTCCTGGTAAGCACTTTTTGCTTCTGCAAATTTGGATGCCTTGTAAAGATTATCTGCCTGCATGACAATCTGGTTATACCTTTGATCCAGGGCTTTTTGTTCGGCTGCTTGTTTTTGTTGTTGGCCCAGAATACCATCTATTTCCGCAATCTTCTGTTTAGGGTATCCCTCTGCAGGATTAAGAGCCAGTGCTTGCTGGTATACTGTCTTAGCCTCACTATAATTTTTTGCAGCAAAAAGAGCATTGCCTTTCGATATCAGGTCAGTGTATTGTTGTTCTTTTGCTTTTTTCGCGTTTTCTAATCTCGTTTGCTCAACAATTCTTGCATCAATCTTCGAGATTTGTTCTCTGGGATAGGTTTCATTCGCTTTTAAAGCAAGTGCTCTCTGATAGGCTGCTTTTGCTTCCGGCAGTCGTACCAAAGAAAATAGATTATCTGCCTCCTGTATTGCTCTTGAATACTGTTCATCCTTTGCCTCCTGTTCTGATGCCAGTCTTTCATTCTCTCTTATCAGACCATCAATCTCAGCAATTTTTTGACGCGAATAAGTATCGTTAGTCTTTAGAGCCAGAGCTTGTTGATAAAAGGTTTTAGCCTGGACATAATCTTTTGAGGCCATCAGATTATCAGCTTTTATAATTTGAGTTCTATACTGCTTATCTTTCGCATTTTTATCTAATAGAGCATCTATCTCAGCAACTTTCTGCTGTGCATATGCATCGCCAGCCTTTAGAGTTAAAGCTTGCTGGTAAACGGATTTAGCCTGAATATAATCTTTGGACGCCATCAGATTATCAGCTTTTGTTATAATACCGTTATATTCTTGTTCTTTCTGATTTTTTGCGAGCAAGGCATCTATTTCCTGGATTTTGGTTCGTGGATAAGGTTGATCTGGAAAAATTACCGTTGCTTTCGAAAAAGACAGTTTTGCATTTGTATATTGCTTTGAGGAAAAGTAATTGTTACCCTGAGCCAGCAATTGATCGTATTCCTTTTTCTTAGCAGCGCTTGCATTCTTTTGCTGTTGCTCTGCAGCTAGTTGATATTCTGCATTCGCTAGTTTATTTTGTAGAATAGCATCATTGGGTTTAGCCAGTAATGCTTGTTTATATACAGCTATTGCTTGGGTATATGATGCTGTAGCAACAAGGGCATCTGCTTCATCAATCTTTGCTTGATGCATTTTCTCAAGAGATCTCTGCTTCTCTGCATCAGCTGCAGCCATCATACTTTTTGATTTGTTCAATCTATCTTTTGTATACGAATCCTGCGGGGCAAGCTGCAAAGCTCGCTGGTAAGCATTGGCAGCGGCTGAATAATTTTTTGCTTTAAACATTGCATCACCCTCATCAAGTGCAGCATCTATTTTTTTCTGGGTAATGGCTTTGCTTGCTTCCAACTGTTCCGCTTGTTGACTGGCAATTGTATTGTCTATTTCACTAATCATCTGTTTGGGGTAACTCTCCTCTGGTTTAATAGTCAAAGCCTTGTTGAAATGTTGTTTGGCAAGGTCATAGTTTTTAGACTGCATGGCACTTTGTCCCATGGCCAAGGCTTCATTATAGGCCTTATCATTTGATGCTTTGTTAAGTGTTGCTTGTTTTTGCATCTCGATAGCAGGGCCAAGCTCTGATACTCTTTGTGTTGGAAATGAGGCTCCGGGTTTTACGAGCAAAGCCTGCTCGTAATATGTTTTTGCAGCAACAAAGTTTTTTGCTGTATAAGCTGCATTTCCTTGTGCTACCAGACTATTGTACTTTCTTTCAGTTGTAAGTTCTTCCTCTTCTAACTGAGTTTTCTCCCTATTCATTTTATCAATTTCTGCGACTTTCTCGCGGGGATAGTTATTTTGAGGCATAGCACGCAATGCTTCATTGTATTTTTCACGTGCAGCTTCATATTGCTTCTCGGCAAATAACCTGTCTGCTTCATTTATAGCAGTACTGAAGACTTGCTGATTTTCCTGGGTTTCACCAACCCGTTTGTTAATCTCATCTACTTTCCGTTGCGTAATTCTATCGTCAGGTATAATTTTCAATGCCTCCTCATACTTTGCTCTTGCTTCTTCTGGTTTATTCTCCCTATTCAATTCATCTGCTTCTTTAATCAAATCTTCAAACTTGTCGTTATGACATTTTTCAATATCTATTAGCAAACCTTCTATTCTGCCCCTCATTCTTTGAACGTAAGCAATATCGGAAATAAAGTCACTTTTATTAGTTGAGTATTTTATCCTGTCAACAGGATCATCTAATGTAGTATTAGTTACTCCTTCACAACCTTTGAATAGTGACATTGCAAATTCCATTGTCCATTTTCCAAATATATCATCTGGTAATTCTGTATTAAAAGCAATACGCTTTGTAAGAAATCCTGCGCCTGATACTTCAATCAGATATTCATGATTTATTTCAAGATCGAACAGAAATTCTCCATTTGGCTTGGTAAATATTATTTCCACACTATTTCCATCTTTAAAAAGATTAACCTTTGCCCTTGGAACTGGTTCCATATCATTTTCAACTGTGCCTATTACTCTTAACGACCTTTCCTGAGCAATTAGTTGAGTAGAAAACAGGAAGAAAAAAGCAGTTATACTTATGTAGCAGAGGTACTTAGATGCTAGTTTATGCATAATTAAATAATTTTTACTCCAATTAATTTACAACAAATAGCTGTTTTTACCCAATAGAATGGCAATCAAAGTTTAACAAATTTAAGAGTTGTTTCTTTACTACCATATATTATCCTTAACAGATATACACCTTGATTTAATTGATCAGTTGTCAATAAAAAATTTGGTTCAGGAGATTGTTTGGTAAGCTTTAAAACAAGTCTGCCTCCACAATCATAAACATTCAGATCAACATTTTCAGCAGGCTCTGACTTAAAAAGAACTTGTAGATTCCCGTACGTTGGGTTGGGATAAAGAGTTACCTCTTTCACAGGAAATTCTTCAGGCTTTAATTTATCGGGTGGATTATAATTCATTGCCACCGGCCATATTGACAAGGAAGTACTAAAGCTTTGGTTTCCATCTGTTAGAGGCAGCCACTTGCCTTCACCCTTATAAAATGCTGTATTTGAATTGATATCTGTTCCTGGTAAACTTGTACTAACAGCAAAGGTATCTTCTGAATATGAGTAGTCTATCTCATAGCCCATATAAAAACATTGATTCACATATAAAATAGTGTCAAGCCTGATAAAATTTTCTCCTTCTATCATTTCAAAATAATAAAGGTCCTTTTCAAAGACAAGATCATTTGGATAAGCTTGATCATTCCAAAGCTTTATTTTAATTTTTGAGTAAGGAAGAGTAAAATTCAGTTTTGAAATATTCATACTAACTGCATATACATATTTCGTTCCATTGAATGAAAAGCGCTCTGCAAATTCTTTAGTTTGCAAATGGTTATGGCCAGAAATATAACCCCAATTAAGGGTTCCCTTTATCAGCGTATCCTTTTCGCCGGGAGTAGTATTCGAAAGCTCCTCACTTACAGAAAACAAGGGATCCAAAGGTGCATAACTATCTAAAGTGATTTTCCCGGAATTCCCTGGATCAAGCCATGCTTTCAGTTGCTCTCTTTCATTAGGATAGTCTGCCCAACTATGAATCATCATTTGATAATAATCATAAATATATTCAGTGCATACATCATTGCCTCCAGATAAGGTACCAATTACTTTGTTTTCCGAACTGAAAAGAGCTGCTCCAGACGATCCTGCTTCTGTAGATCCGGTATCATACTTTGAAATTAGCCAGTGTGTTTCACTATCGAATGGATGAAATGTGCCTAATTGCAAAATATCGCTGTCGGTAGTTATTTTTTTTACATCGCCTTCGGGATGATGCATAGAATATACATTGTCATAGCTTAATTCACGGACATCCCAGCCTGCATAAAGTGGCTTATAATCAAGAGGTGGTATTTCTGACATTTCTGTTAATGAAAAATCAAGCCCATTGCCCACGCTAAGTAAAGAACTTCCTGATATTGACTTTGATTTTCCATCGGGACCATTACAATAGGGACTTTCATAATCAAAGAAATACACTGCCGATTCTGCTTCATTGTTATTCGAGATACAATGTCCGGCAGTTAATATAAGCGGTCTTCCATTTTCCTTTGAATTATTTATTAAGGTTCCTGTACAGCGAGTAGTACCATTATAAATGATGCGACAAACAGAATGTTTTTGTCTTTGTACATGTTCTGATAAATCACAGTTTACATCTAAATGACAAGCTGCGGACCAACCATAATACTCATCATTTGTATTTTTAAAGATTTTCTCTCGTGGAAATCCAACGCCAACTTTTAATAATGTCAGTTCACCAAATTCTTTTATGCTATTCTCCATTTGAAGTTCAATAATCAAGCTGTCATTTTCAACAGGAGATATGGCAAATACCTTACTTAATTTGTTGTTTCTAAAGGTAAAGGCTCCATAAATCAATTTTCTGTCAGGCGAATAAATAAACAGCCGACAACCGGGCAAGAGATGGTAGGCATCAAAGATTAAGCTTAGTGAACTCGCATGAAGTGCTGTAATTCCTAACTGCCAAATGCTGCAATTTTTCTCTCCTTCATACCAGTTTCCATCAGTTGAAGGTGATATATCCACTTCAATTGCCGAAGCAAAAACATCTTTTTTGTAATATCTCTCTTCTTCCTGTCTATTATCAATAAATTGCTTATGCAATATTTCTGCCGATGGAAGTTCAATGAAGTGAATTAATTGCTTTTCATCCGAGTGGACTTCTGCAGGATTACCAGGATATTCAATCTGTCCAGCAACAGGTAAAGTAAGCCCAAACAAAATAACTGCCACAAGTAATGATTTGCATTTGGATAAATTGAATTTCATAAAATAGCTTACATTTTTATCTCAAGGTTAAAATTAGCTTAAACCTTTTGCAAGTTTAACCATCTAAGAATACTAATCTAAATGAATAATATTATATTTCAGATACATTAGCCACTTATGTTTTATGAAGTTATTAACTTCCTTTGAGTTTGAAAAGATGAGAAATAAAATATTTGAAATTGCTCTGATTGTTGTTTTTATTTCTTTTGATTTACAGGGTTCTGAACCTGAAAAAGATAAGTCCGGAGGAGAAAATTCTTTGAAACCAGAATACAATTCACTTTTTTTTACTTTCGACTATTCTACACAAACCAAAACTTTTGGAGTAATAAACGATGATGTTAAACAGCCAAATTATTCTGCAGGAATTGGTTTTTTCTCAAAACATAATTTCGATATTTCTGTACAATCAACCTTTACTAAAAACGCTGATACCAGTTTTACGAAAACTTCAATTGAAATTGATTTTATGGCAGGGTATTCATTTCGCCCTAATGAGAATTTCACAATCTATCCTTCTTATACACATATTGAATATAAAAAATCAATAAGCCCTCTCCTTTCTGCCTTCTCTGATATTGCTCAATTGAGTCTTTATTATGATAAAGGAGTATATTTTGGAGGCTTAAGTTCCAACGTACTCTTCGGAGATAAGAATATGTTCTACTTATCGATGCAGAATGCCTTGGGAGTTTACTTTGATGATTTTCTCTTTAAAAATTCTCTCTTGAGTATTCAACTCGAATTTGATGTAATCTTTAGTGACAAAAATTACTACAACAAAATAATATACGATCTCTGGAACCAGGAGGAATTTCTCTCTTGGGTAGATGAAGAATTTCCATTAAGGACTTACCTTGTTGTCAGGTCCGGAGTTGAAAATTATGGTTTAGATGCCACCAAAGAATGGTTTCATACAACTTTAAATGAAAATGATAAATCAGTTTTCGGACCCTCATATAATATTACCTCCCTTAGCTTTATGCTTCCTGTATACTATAGTGTTGGACAATTCATGTTCAATTTCACTACCTTTTTAGTAATTCCAACAACTACCACTTCCTTTTATAAACAGAATACTCAACTTCTGTTTAATGTAGGTATTGCCTATAACCTTAATTTTTAATTCAATTTTTAAAAAGTTTCCCTGATTTGTTCTACCAACTTTCTATTTACACTCTCTTGCCAGAACCAGTCCCCGATGCAATTTATTTATCGGAGGCGAGTACATCATACAATCAGAAAATTGAATATAAATTGAATTATGTGATAACAATTGAAGAGTAAACTCAATATTTGAGGGTAATTTCAATTCAGCACCCTCCGGTTCAATCAACTTTGCCTGGTAATCGGAGGTAGAAACAATGACTTTATCGTAACTAATTTGATCAATACGAATTGTATCTGATTTAATGTCATATTCAAATACTGTCATTTCGCCTCTTGCATCTTCCGCATAAAAATTTAACATACTGGCATTTTTCTCACTAAAACTCAATTTAATACCATAACTTCTTTCGTATGTATCATACCAGAATCCACGAAAGGAATTTTTATAAAGATGCGTTTTGAAAAACTTATTATTTACTGGAATCGGACGATTTGATTCGACCAGTATTTCATTGTCTAGGGTCTTCATGATATAAAATTTTAAGTCTCACGCACTGTACTGACACAAATAAAGTGCCAAACTGATTGCATTGCTAATGATCTAAGGTCAATTTAAGCTTATATCCTGTTGTAAAGACGCAAATTTTGCAATAATGGTTGCGTGCATTGAAATTATTAGTAAATTCAATTTTAATATAAAGTATTATTCACTTTTCATCCATTGCATTTCTTAAGTATTAGACCATTTCTATTTAGATAGGTTTATCAAAATAAGCAGAACATTGAAACAACTTATCCATCCTATTAATAAGAAAGATATTAAATTTGTTGTATTATAAAATTTAAGTGATATGAATAGGATAAACTGGATTTTTATGATTGCCATCTGTCTGATCACAGGTCTGGCATTGGATGGTTTTGGACAACTTTCTCCCTCGGAAGCAGTTGTTCAAATGGGAAGAGGTATTAATCTTGGCAATACGCTTGAGCCTCCTGATGAAGGAGGATGGAATAATGGGCCGGCAGAAGAATATTATTTTGATGATTATAAAGAAGCAGGGTTTACAAATGTGAGAATTCCTGTTACCTGGAATGGACATACATCATATACTTTGCCCTATACTGTTGACACAGTATGGATGAACAGGGTTGAAGAGGTTGTTGACTGGGGATTAAGCAGAGGCTTAATAATCATTTTGAATGCGCATCATGATGCTTGGATAAAGAATGCATACAATGACGCAAACAAAGCCCGTTTCGATAGTATCTGGAGTCAGATTTCGGATCGCTTCAAAGACAAATCTGATAGTTTGTTGTTTGAAATGATCAACGAACCATATCCATTGGCTGAAGACAGCGTGAACCAGTTAAATTCAAGGGTATTGTCAATTATTCGAAAAACAAATCCAACACGAATTGTATTGTTTTCAGGATATCAGTGGTCAAATGCAGAGGAACTTATAACTGCAGAAGTACCTGAAGATGATTACATCATGGGCTATTTTCATTCTTATGATCCATGGCCCTTCGGACTTGAAGGAACAGGCTCATTCGGGCCCTCCGATATACCCCAAATTATTAACAGGCATAACAGCGTTCAAAACTGGTCAAATACAAATAATGTACCCGTACTATTGGGAGAATTTGGTTCAATAGTAGACTGCAAGTATAATTCCCGTATGTTACATTATGCTACCGTTACTGAACAAGCCTTAAATCATGGATTTGCATTTTCTGCCTGGGATGACGGAGGAGATTTTGGTATATACCAACGATCAGCCCGAAAGTGGAATGAGCTAAAAGATATATTAATTTACACCTATCCAAAATCTCCAACATTACTTAAATACAAGGCCGTAGAAGATAGTAATGTTGTAATTTCATGGACAAACAGAACAGTTGATAATGATAGTATTGATGTAGAAATTAAGGTAGGAACAGATTTTGAATTGCTTGCCAGATTAGCTCCTGAGGCTGATAGCATTCTTATTGAAGATCTTGATTTCAATACTTATTATTATTACAGGCTTAAAACAAGTGTAAATGATACTTTGATGTATTCATACCCTATACAGGTAGAATTAGTTCATTCTGGGGTATCCATCGAGTTTGCTAAAGTTGATTTTGATTTTACTATCTTCCCCAACCCGGCAAAAGACAATATCACTGTGAAATTTATTGAAAACGGCAGAGAAGCAATTGTTGAAGTTTTTGACTACACAGGAAAAATGATACAATCAAAAAGATTGGTGAATAATGAACTGACAATTGATCTTATGGGATTAAGTAAAGGAGTTTATTATCTAAGGCTGGTTTCTTCTGAGCATACACTAACCAAAAGATTTGTTAAGCTCTAAGAATAAGCTTTGATTTTCTTCTAATGCCTTACAAACCAAAGGTATTATAATAATCAGATAAAAAAAGGCAGTGCAATTGTGCACTGCCAACCCCGAAACTAAACACCTTATTATAATAAACACTTTTACCAATTGATATTAATGCATTTTTGCCTGAAAGGTAACCTTAGTTGCAATAATTAATAATGAAGAATTAATAATGGAGAATTATGAATGTATGAATAGAAACTTCATGTTCGATATAAAATAATTTACTACCTTGTATACTGGATAAAAAAATCAGTAAATCTGCGTAAATCAAATCACTTATTTTGGAACCAATTTATGTTGGGAATCGTAGACTTATTTCTACACGCTACCCTATCAAACAGAGTAAAATTATCTAAACTGTAAAGAAATGAAAAGTTCAAAAAGATTAATTCCTTCATTAGTTCTTACTATATGTATTCTGATTTCTAATACATTGGCGGCACAAACTGATAAAAATGAATTAAAATTACAGAAGCTTCAGGAGAATGTTGACCGGTATGAAGCAAAAGTAGCTGATAAAGAACGTAAAATGGAAATTGCCGACTCTCTGCTTAACGTTGGTGAGAATATGATGTACGAAGCCGAAGATGAATATAAGGCTGTAGAAGAGGAACAGTCTGTTTTGGACAAAAATTACAAAACCTCCTATAAAGAGTTAGCCAAGTTGCAAAAATCAAAAGATGATGAAACAGCAGAAAAGGCTGAAGCAGATCTGAAAGCATTAGAATTACAATACAAAATCGATACAAAAGCAATCGATACAAAAACTAAAGAATTGACCAGAAAAGCCACAAAGGGTCAATCGAACATTGATAAAGGGAAAGAAAAGCAGAAAGCAGCTCAAGCTGAGTTAAAAGAAGCACAACAGGGACTTGAAGCAGCTAAAGAAAAGTATGACGCTGCCTTAGCTGATTAAATAAGTTTGATAAGTATTCTCAATTCTTGGTTTATTATTAAAATATAAATTTTTTCAATTTATTGTTGAGTTTTGTTTCCTGATAAATTATTGTATAATCAATTATCACTGAATTTATAACTACAAACTCTGAACTACTTTCTATAATTATCAGGAACAATACTCAGCAATCTTCTAATCTCTCTTCGCACCTTCATGTTTTTCTCTATTTCCCATAAACGGAAAAGAACATCAGTGAAAAATATGCGAGAGGCTTCGAAATAAGGTCCCTCAAAATTATTGCAGGCAGAAAGTTCCTGATCATATATTTTGTCAGTAATAATAAAAAGATTTTCTTCAATAAGAGAAAGTAATGCCAGCCTAAACTCTATTTCATCTTCATCTAATGATATAGTTCCATCATTAAAAAAATAGATTTTATCAATCAGGTATTCTAATTCTATATCCAGGTAAGTGTACTCATAAGTTGAATCATTTTTGCCTGGTCTTTTCATTCGTAAATATAGGCCCGCTATATTCAGCGCGTTATAATTTTCCCTGCCAATTGGTCTTATACTAAGTTTCACAAAGAAATTATCTGATAAATTAAAATCATCAGGAAACATGCCTCCTACTGATGATGCAATATCCTTGCAATTGAATTTATCAGAATATAAACTGCAATAGATTTTTTCAAATCTTTTTGTCTTTGAATAGGGAAATTTCGGCAAAATATAATCATTATCCGTATCAACGGCTTCTTTTAGTTGGGAATATAGCTCTTGAGATGAGGCTACTGGTATAAGCAGAATAAGAACAATAAGGATTCTGTAAAATTGTTTTCTCTGTTTCATCACGTTCCAATCAGGCAGCAAATAATCAAATTTCCTGCAAAATTAATAAAGCAGAAGCAATAAAGAAATGTATTCTCCGGAATATTATTTAGCATTCATGCATATTCACAGAATAATTAGTTCATGGCATAAATCTTAACTGCACTATTAGAATAAACTAAACAGAAATCACTCTTTCACAATTTTCTCAGAAAAATCTTGTATTTTAGTGTTATGAAATCAAGGCTAATATATTGTTTGCTAATCTTTGGTCTGTATGGATATTCAGTTATTGCACAAGAATCAGATACCTCCATGGTTCTGATCCCTGGCGGTGAATTCATGATGGGCAAAGACTCCGATAAAGGATACAATTTTAGTCCGGCACATAAAGTAAAGGTCGATTCCTTTTTCATGGATAGACATGAGGTCACAAATGCTGAATATTACTTATTTTGCAAGGCAACAGGATACAAGCTCCCGGAATTTTGGAATACACACCCCTTCAGATCAGGTGAGGATTATATGAACTATCCTGTAATTGGCATTAACTGGTTTGATGCCAATAAATATGCCGAATGGGCTGGGAAACGACTGCCTACAGAAGCAGAGTGGGAATATGCGGCTCGCGGGGGACTGATTGATAATGAATATCCAAATGGCAATACATGGACAAAGACAAGAGCTAAACAAGATTCTACCGGATGGAAGAATTTAACTGATCCTGTAGAAAAATATGAACCAAACGAATTTGGGCTTTACGATATGGCTGGCAATGTTTGGGAATGGGTATACGATAAATATTCTGAAGACTACTACAAAAAAAGCGAAATAGATAATCCAAAAGGTCCGGAAAATGGAGGCAACCGTGTTATCAGAAGCGGAAGCTGGCATTCAGGTGCCATGTGCAAGAAAGTCTACTTCAGAAAAGGATTGCCAGGCAATTGGTGCGATTTTGCCGTGGGATTCAGGTGTGTGAGAGACTTTTCTCTTTAATTAATTTTTTTGTTTTTGCATACCAACAAGCAACTTTTGAACGTCCTTCCCTTTCTAATAGACAAGGAGAATATTCTGTTACCTTAACAGCCTACAACAAGTAAGATTCAGAGTATTACCAACGAGAATGCAAAAGACAAAAGGATCAATTGTATTCCTTCAAGGAAAATTGAATGCTCAATCCTCCTGCTATGCATGCTCAAATATTTGGCATAACAGGAAGTTTCATTTTTTTACGGTATTCCAGAGGGGATATTTTACTTCGCTGTTTAAAGATTTTCGAAAAATGATACTGTGAATTGAAACCTGATTCGAAAGATATTTCTTTAATAGGCATTGCAGTAGTCAGCAATAAATTTTTTGCATTCGATAGTCGCATTTCAATCTGATATTCTTTTGGTGTGAAACTTGTGTATTTCTTAAAAATTCTCCTGAACCACGAATAACTAATATTTAATTCTTTCGCTATTTCTTCAGGAGATAATTGCATATTCAATTTATCTGCAATCGTAATTTTTGCTTTATTAATTAGCTTATTAATATGCTCAGAATACCCTAATAAAATTCTCTCCTGTTGCGCTAAAATATAGCTTAGCAAATGAGTGGCCACTCCTGATATCAGAAAATGAGCACCTACATTGTAGTTTTTCAACAGATCAAGAATCTGATTGTATAATTCGAGTACCTGTTCATCAAAACCGATATTAATAACTGGTGTTTTTCTTGAAATAAGAGAATTATTTTCAAAAAAATCAGAAAAATCACTGGTAAAACCTATCCAGTATTCATACCATCCTGTCGATTTATTGGGCTTGTATCGATGCCATTCACCGGGGAAAAGCATAAATACATCTCCTTCAACCAACTCCATTTTTCCGGAGCTTTTAGATTCAAATATTCCTCCTCCTTCCAGGATATAGAGGATTTGATATTCATTTAATATTCGTCCTTTTTTATAATTAAAATTATGACTATCAGGATGTTGATCGCCAGCATATGGTTGACCGGCATTCGTTTTTGCATACCCGCCATTCCGCACCGTAATTTTAAAAGGATTGGCAAAATTCTTTGTTGGTAGATACTTAAAATAGACTTTCATATAGGTGTCATTTTTGACAAATATACAAGCATTTTATCCATTTACAAAACCGTAACAACCAGCTATATTTGATTTCTTCACACTTACAGTATGCGACCAAAAACCACAAATTACAAGCACACTGACTTAATTGCTCTTATTGGAAGGATGCAATTGAAGGTTGCAGAAAATTCATTGTGCTTATACAGAGCTGTTTCAGGACAAGATTTACCATCGGGATTTGGGCTTATTTATCGGCTAGGTTTGAAATTTATATCGGGAATAGATACCTTATATTGTCGGCTAAGAAACTCCAATTTTCAGGAGATTGAAAGAAATATGATAGTGTGTCTTATTAAATATAGTTACAGGTGCAAACCAATTTGGGCACTTATCTTGTTTTCAATATCTGTTTCTGGCTTCGATAATCCTGGTACAGAAAGATTGCCTGTAAAAGTGGAAGCAATGCGGGCTATGGAACTGGCAAATCATTATTTCATGATCAAAAGGAAGAGAGGATGAAACGACTTGTTCAAACACTATTGATTGCTCTTTTGGTATTTTCCTGTTCGCAATGCAACAGGTCTTCTGTTGATCAGGATGATATGGATTTACCTGTTTTGGAAACAGGTAGTTTGCAACCCATGCCCGATCAGTGGATTGATAAAACCACCGGCTATAAAATAATTAAACTATCGAGAAGAGAAGGCGGTGGCACGAGTTTCTATTTTCATAATAATCCATTTATTAATGGTACCGATAAGGGCAATGATATCATGGTTTTTTATGGTCCTGTCGATAGACTGATGCAACTTTTCACTGTTAATTTAAAAACACTTGAAATTACTCAGATAACCAATCATCCTGGTAGAATATGGGGTGAAATTGTGGCTCAGAAAAGCCGGGAGGTTTTTTATCAGAGCCGCGATAGTATTTTTGCAACGAATATCGATTCTAAAAATACCCGCTTAGTGTTTGTTTTTCCAGAAGGAATTCAGGCTTATGTCTCAACCCTGAATTCTGATGAAACCTTATTGGCAGGTACATATGCTTCACCTCAGAAATCGGAAATATTTAGAAATAATCCGGAAAAGAAGGATTATTTCAGGTTGATATACGAAGCGAAAATCCCACATACACTCTTTACAATTGAAATAAATACCGGAAAATTTAATATATTGCACAAAGAAGATACCTGGCTAAACCATGTGCAATTTTCTCCAACCGATCCAAATCTTCTTATGTTCGCACATGAAGGGCCCTGGCATTTAGTTGACAGAATCTGGAATATTGATGTAGAAACTGAAAAGAGATCATTGATGCATGAACGAACAGTAGAGATGGAAATTGCCGGTCATGAATTTTTTTCAAGGGATGGAAAATCTATATGGTTTGATCTTCAGATTCCCAGGGGGGAAACTTTTTATCTGGCCAATGTAGATATAGAAACCGGTCAAACTAAGCGCTATCGCATAAACAGGGATGAATGGTCAATTCATTTTAATATCTCGCCTGATCAAAAGCTATTTGCAGGAGATGGAGGTGATTCTACCCAGGTAGCACATGCGAAAAACGGACGATGGATATATCTTTTTAAACCTTCTGGAGATTCATTAATTTCTGAAAAACTTGTTGATATGAAACATAATTCCTATAGGCCACTTGAGCCCAATGTTCATTTTACAACAGATGGGAAATGGGTAGTATTCAGATCAGATCTTGATGGTGAAACAAATATATATGCTGTTAAATTAAAACTTACTAACTTTGAAAAAGGACCTAATTTTATTAACTAATATAAATCAGTTTAACAATCCTAACTATGTGGACTATGAAAAAACTTTACTACATGAAACTTTAAATTAATCTAAACAGATGCTGCACTCGTTAGAATAACTGACGATTTTGGCACTGAACAGTTTCCAAAAAACAATTTAATTATAAAGAATTAAAGCATAAACCTTAACTACACATTACAAAATTATGGATCAGAACTATAAATCATTATCGGTTCTTTGTTTCAACCAATTTAATACAACAATACGCCTGATGAAATACGGTAAGTATTTTATGGCTGCATTGTTGATTAACCTGATGACTCTGGCCGTCTATTCCCAGACATCAAGCGATGAGCAGAACCACAAATCATTAAGTAAGCAAAAAGCACTTACTGAGAGCATTTCTCTGAATAGTACAGAGGCAATGCAGGGAATTACTATTTCAGGTCAGATAACCGACGCTGAAGGTGAACCAATACCCGGTGTAAATGTACTTGAGAAAGGAACTTCAAATGGTACAATTACAGATATCAATGGGAATTACTCCATTACTGTTGTTAATGGAGAATCCGTACTCTCATTTTCTTTCGTAGGTTACATGACCGAAGAGATACCTGTTGGTAATCAATCGGAAATCACCTTCACTATGGTGGAAGATCTTGTTGGTCTTGGTGAAGTCGTTGTCGTGGGCTATGGTACAGTTAAGAAAAGTGACGTTACCGGCGCTCTAGTTTCTGTTTCCGAGGAACAAATCAAGGAAATGCCGGTAAGCAATGTTAACCAGGCTTTGCAGGGTCGTGCTGCTGGTGTCGATGTGGTAACTACCTCATATGGCTTAAATTCCAAACCTGAGATCAGAATCAGGGGTAACCGATCAATTTTGGCTAAAAATGATCCACTGTATGTTGTTGATGGGGTACCCATTAGCGGAAGTATCCAGGATTTAAATCCAGGCGATATTGCGTCAGTTGAAATCCTTAAAGATGCATCGGCGTCAGCAATCTATGGTTCACGAGCTGCAAACGGTGTAATTCTTATCACAACAAAAAGGGGAGAAAGTGGAAAATTCAGAGTGAATGTTGAAAGTTCATGGAGCTGGATTAATCCTCTCAGGTATTACGATGAACTTTCGGGACACGATTGGATGGAAATGGCAAGAGACAATCAACGCCCCGGACGATATTCAACACCTTATCCAAATCCTGAGGAAGATTATGATATTGTAGGAGATTGGACAACTGCCTGGTTAAATGCGCAACAGGGTTATGAATGGTTGGAATCACCCGGTGAAAATCCTGCCAACTGGAGTTACGCTATGCGTGCTGTTACTGCAGATGAAAGAGCCAGATGGGAACAGGTAATGGACAATGTACCTGATTCGGTACCAGTATATAATGCTGGTAATGTTGGCAGTTACGACTGGTATGGTGAAGGAATGAACAGAAATGCCCTTACCCAACAACACAACATAAGCTTTAGCGGAGGTAGTGAAAGAATAGCAGCTTATTTTTCTCTGGGCTATATTAAGCAGGAAGGTATTGGTGTTGGTGAAAACTATCAACGCATTAGTCCAAGATTAAACCTTGACATGCAACCGCTACAATGGTTAAAACTAGGTGTGACTGCTTATTTTAGTTCCGACCTTAAAGATCCCGGTGAAGGTCTGTTGGATGGAATGGCCAATCAAATACCGGTTACTACACCATACGATACAGCCGGTAATTTCTTAATGCTTCCTACAGGCGATCAAACTCATAAAAATCCTCTTCGCGATGAATTATTGAATGTCCAGGAGGACAGGGTATACAGGTATTTGGGAACTTATTTTGCAGAGGTATCTTTTCCCAAGGGATTCAAATACCGCTTAAATGTAAGCCAGGATTACAGAAATTATTTTGAGGGAGACTATCAGGATGCAATGTCTTCTGACAAATTTCCAAGTACAAGCTGGGCAAGATCGATTCAAGGCAAATCTTACTATTATTCGGTAGAAAACCTTTTATTTTATAACAGGGAATTTGGTATACATAATATAGGGGTGACTTTGTTACAAAGTTTTGAAGTAAACAGATGGGATAAAACGATATTAACGTCTGATGACATTCCTTTTCGTTCTGCTCTTTGGTACGATCTTAGTGTTTCTACAGATCCGAGTACAGACATTCAATATGATTCTGATCCGGATGATTATCCAGATCCTTATGGTAAAACGCAAATGGCTTCATTTATGGGTCGGATCAACTATGGATTATTAGACAGATATTTATTAACTGCTTCTGTTCGTTACGATGGTTCTTCGGTATTCTATGTGGATAACCAGTGGGACTACTTCCCTTCATTTGCCCTGGCATGGAAAATTAATAACGAAAGTTTTATGCAAAACATTAACATTTTAAGCCAGTTAAAACTCAGATTTGGTTATGGTACAGTAGGTCAATCAGCTGTTGATCCTTATCAATCAAACGGAACTGTTAAAGAAACCCAGTATTTATTTTATAATCCTTCCACTGATGATGATGTAGCGTCAAAAGGACTTGCTCCCGATAAACTTCAAACCAGGACAGTAGGCTGGGAAAAAACCGCCACTACAAACATTGGAATTGATTTTGGATTCTTTCAAAACAGGGTGTCAGGTACTGTTGAACTTTACCGGGCCAATACATACGATCTGCTTTTGGATAAATCAATACCCGCTGTAAACGGAACAGCATCAATACGAGCCAATGTAGGTAAAACACGGAATGAAGGGCTTGAAATTACTTTATATACATTTAATATTAATAAGCGGAATTTCCGCTGGGAAACCGATTTTACATTTATGACCAACAGGGAGCAAATTGTTGAACTTGCTGATGGTGCTGAGGATGATATTGCCAACCGTTGGTTTATTGGCGAACCGGTAAGATCGTGGTACACCTATGAATATGACGGAATTTGGCAGGTAGGTGACAGTGTACTTATGGAACATTATAATGAAACTGGCAGAAATGGTTTTGAAGTTGGACAAATACGTCCAAAAGATGTTGATGGAAATGATACTATCAATACTGCTGACCAAACGGTAACTGGAAATAATGTTCCAAAATACTCTTTTGGACTTACAAATCGTTTTTACTATAAAGGTTTTGAGTTTTCATTTTTTATCTTTGCACGTGTAGGCTATAGTATTTTTAGCCGTGACGGACATTATTTCCCTATGTCAACCCGTGGTTCTACCAGTTTCTTGCCAAATTATTATAAACCAATGGCAACACCAGAAGAAAATGCCGATGTTGACCACCCGGCACCAACTCAGGGTAGAGATAACTATGAAAG